>DQKQ01000274.1 GCA_015660615.1 Flavobacteriales bacterium | reverse complement strand
TGATTCAGTTGTTGATTATGCTGAAGTTGATGATCTTGGAGCAACTACCCATGATGGAACATGGATAGATTGGCATATAAAACATGTTTTAGATCTAGACCTTGTATCCGCTGAGGCAATTCGTTCAGCTGGATTGAAGATAGCCGTTGATGCAGTTAACTCTTCAGGTGGAATTTCAATCCCTGAATTGCTTGAAGCTTTAGGTGTGGAAGTTGTTAAAATTCACTGTGAACCCACGGGTGAATTCGCTCACAACCCAGAGCCCCTACCTAAGCATTTACATGATCTTATGAATGCTGTAGTGGAGCACAAATGCGACTTGGGAATCAGTGTTGATCCTGATGTTGATAGGCTTTGTTTTGTAAATGAAGACGGAACATTTTTTGGCGAGGAATATACCTTGGTAGCTGTTGCTGATTATGTTTTGTCAAAAACGCCTGGAAATACAGTAAGTAACTTGAGTTCTACGAGGGCTTTATCTGTTGTTACTGAAAAACATGGTGGTTCATACACAGCTTCCGCTGTTGGCGAGGTAAATGTTGTCTCAGCCATTCGAGAAACGAACGCAATTATTGGAGGAGAAGGAAACGGAGGTGTTATCTACCCGACATCACATTCTGGCAGGGATGCACTTGTTGGAGTAGGGCTTTTTCTCACTCATTATGTTTCTATGGGGCTTAAATGCAGTGACCTTTTGGCAACATATCCCAAGTTTGTTATTGAGAAAGACAAGTTGGACCTTCCAGAGAATGGTGTGGATAAAGCTCTTCAGGCATTGATTGAGAATCACCCAGAAGCAAAAGTTAACAATATTGATGGAGTTAAGTTCGATCTAGATGAAGGTTGGGTTCATCTTCGACGTAGCAATACTGAGCCGATTATTAGGGTCTATGCAGAGTCAGATTCTGCAGATTCCGCAAAAAAATTAGCTGGTAGATTTAAAGCAGAGCTTTTGAGTCTATTGAGCTAGCAGAATCTTTACATTTATACTTTTAATAGAAAAATAAAGAAGAGTGAAATCTATTTATCTTGACAATGCAGCAACAACGAAATTAGCTCCGGAGGTTGCTGAAGCTATGATTCCTGTTCTAAGAGAAGTGTTCGGTAATCCCTCTTCAAGTCATTCTGTAGGAAGGAAGGCAAAGGCACTAATCGAAACCAGCAGGAGAGATATCTCTAAAATTCTCGGATGCGAGCCCCGGTCCATTACATTTACTTCGGGTGGAACCGAGGCTGATAACCTTGCCCTTCGTTCTGCTGTTGTTGATTTAGACTGCAAACGAATTGTAACATCTCCGGCTGAACACAGTGCCGTTATTGCCAGTTCTGAAAAAATGGCGAATTTGTTTGGGGTGGAAGTAGTTCACGTTAAGCACTTCAAGGATGGTACTATTGACTGTGATAACTTACGTGAAATACTAAGCACTGGTCCCAAGACCTTAGTCAGTTTAATGCATGCGAATAATGAGATAGGAGTAATACAGCCTTTAGATAAAATTTCCGAAGCGTGTAAGCAGGTAGGTGCTCTTTTTCACAGTGATACAGTCCAAACTATGGCGCATTACAGCTTCAAGCTAGACTCACTTGACATTGACTTTCTAACGTGTTCAGCCCACAAGTTTCACGGACCTAAAGGGACAGGGTTTTTATATACCCACCCTAGTAATAATATAAAAAGCCAAATTGTAGGAGGCGGACAAGAGAGAGGGTTGAGAAGTGGTACTGAAAACTTACATGGAATTGTGGGGCTTTCCGCTGCGATTAAACTCGCATATACAAACATAGACGCCCACTCAAAACACGTTAGGGCTATTAAAAAACATATGGTGCAGGGGCTGAGAGCAAGAGTGAAAGGAGTGGAGTTTAATGGTGATTCAGATCTAGAAAGCAGATTATATACAGTGCTTAATGTTAAATTCCCTCCACATCCAAATGGCGGTATGGCTCTTTTCTTACTCGATTTAGAAGGAGTGGCATGTTCAGGTGGAAGCGCTTGTTCAAGTGGAGCAACTAAAGGATCTCATGTTTTGGAATCACTTGGTTATCACGATCCAGGGAGAGCGAGCTTAAGGTTTTCATTTTCTTGCTATACCACTTTTAAAGAAATTGATGCAGCATTAGAAGCTGTGTCAAGAGTTTTCTATACCGTTACAGAGTAAATTAAGCGGCACTAATGCCAATCAATAAAATCTTTTCGTCAATAATTCGCACCAGGATGTCAGGCGTAAATTCTATGAAAGAGAAGCCTATCCATGCTCAAAATATTGTTTTCAAATCGCTAACAGAAACTTTACACAAGACAAAATTTGGAAAAGAGCATGAGATTGATACTCCCTCTTTTTTAATTTCTGAAAATGTTTTCAGAACTCATATCCCGATAAGAACATATGATGAAATCAAGCCTTGGATTTTAAGAGCTAGAGAAGGGGAGATAGATGTGCTTTGGCCTGGACAAGTTTCATGGTTCGCTAAAACATCGGGAACTACTTCGGATAGGTCTAAAATATTACCTGTTACGAAGGAGTCATTGAAGTCTAATCACTACAAAGGTGGGCGTGATTTATTAGCGATGTTTTGCGATGAGAAATCCACTGCGGATCTATATACAGGTAAACATTTGATAATTGGTGGAAGTAGCGCTTTACATCCATATATATCTGGATCATATACTGGAGATCTTTCTGCGATAATCATTAAAAATTTGCCTTTTTGGGTTGAAACCAGGCGAACCCCTGGTCGTGAGATTACGATGCTTGAAAATTGGGAGGAAAAGGTTGAACTTATGGCCGAGGAAGTTATAGGCCAGGATGTCAGAATTCTAGCGGGGATTCCAAGTTGGATGCTTGTTGTTATTAGGAGAGTTCTTGAAAAATCTGGTAAGAAGTCGCTAATTGAGGTTTGGCCTAACCTACAACTATACATGCATGGAGGAGTAGGATTCGAACCATACAAAGATGAGTTTAGGAAATTGATTAATTCAGATAAATTAAGTTATATGGAGACATATAATGCCTCAGAGGGTTTCTTTGCAATTCAGGATTCTCTTGATAGGGACGATATGTTGCTTCTTTTGAATCACGGTATTTATTATGAGTTTTTATCTTATAATGAAATTGATTCAGAGGTTTCTGACGCATTAAGCTTGGGTGACGTTGAGTTAGGTGGTGAATATGCTTTAGTAATATCTACAAACGCTGGCTTGTGGAGATATTTGATTGGAGATATTGTCAAGTTTACATGTGTTTCTCCCTATCGGATAAAGGTTGTGGGTAGAGTGTCATCTTATATTAATATAGTCGGGGAGGAGTTGATGGTGAATCAAGCCGAAAGTGCAGTATCTAAAGCATTGTTAGATTTTAACTTGTCCCTCAGAGAATTTACTGCAGCACCAAGGTTTTCTAAAGAAGGTATTCCCGTGGGACATAGTTGGGCGATTGAGGTTTCTGGTAATACGATGATATCGGATGTGTCAGTAGATGGAGTTTCTAACGCGCTCGACTTGGAATTGAAAAAATCAAATTCAGATTATAGCGTAAAAAGAGAATCTGATTTAATTTTAGGAAAACCAGAAGTGATTTTTGTGAAAGAGGGCAGTTTTGAGGTTTGGCTTAAAAACAAAAACAAACTAGGAGGGCAACATAAAATCCCAAGACTTTCTAATTCAAGGGGTATTCTAGAAGAAGTTTTAAGAGTTATCCCCAATCGATAGACAATCCTTGGTTGGTCCTCAAATTGTTGTTAGATTTCCGTTCTGTTTAAAACAACTTATAATAACTCATAATATGCATATTGCTGTCGCTGGAAATATAGGTTCGGGTAAAACCACACTAACAACACTGTTATCTAAACATTATAAGTATACACCTCATTACGAAAGTGTTGATGATAACCCTTATTTAAATGATTTCTATAAGGACATGCAACGTTGGTCATTCAACTTGCAAGTATATTTTTTAAACTCACGTTTTGCTCAACTTATAGATTTGAAGAAAAAGGGCAAGCCTATGATTCAAGATAGAACCATTTATGAGGATGCTAATATTTTTGCACCTAACTTAAATGCTATGGGGCTTATGACTAAGCGTGATTTTGATAATTACCTTATTCTTTATGAATTGATGGAGTCGTTTGTAACTCCTCCAGATCTTCTGATTTATTTAAGAGCCTCTGTTCCGAAATTGGTTTCTCAAATCCAAAAGCGGGGCCGTGATTATGAAGAGGCAATTCGTTTAGATTACTTAACTCGCCTTAATGAACGCTATGAAGCATGGATATCAACCTATGATAAGGGACCTCTTCTTATTATCGATGTTGATGACATGGATTTCCAAGCTAATAAGGAAGATCTTGGAAATATTATTGAATCTATGGATGCAAAACTTCATGGTCTTTTTGAAAATAAATAGTTGCTATTTTAAATAGTTGCTATTTTTAAAGTCGTCAATTTATTTTAGACATAAAAAAAGCCACGCGATATGCGTGGCTTTTTTGTTAGTTTGTATTTAGACAAAATTCTAACTTTTACTAAAAAGCAGTAAAATTAAATCCGATCTTAACATCATCATTAATAACTCTATCTCCGAGATCGTCAAAGACTGACCCTGATCCATATGTTATATTGTGTTTAGTTCTGTCAATCATAAACTTGCCATTTATTTGGTAACCAAATCTACCATTCATCTTTATTTGTTCCACTGTAAAAGGCACGATGTAATCAACTACTACACCGTGAAAGTCGAATGAGCATGAAAGGTTCATTTCCCCATTATTATCTATAGACGATCCATTCATAACTAGTCGTGCAACAGGGTACTTTTCAATATCAAGGAAGTCCTCTGATTTAAGGTGACCTTCAAAGTTTGCTTTATCGTCACCTGTGATGTCAGTTACTTCAAAGCTATTCATTTCAAAGCTTAGCACCCCACGGTTTATAGAGCCATCTTCAACTTTGAATTTGCCATTTACAGCCTTAATGACGCCAGAGTGTTTTGATCCGGTAATCTTTGTTGCTTCCCATGAAATGGTGTGTTTTTCCTTTGTTAGAGTGTATTTGCCATCGGGTATGCCCAAATCACCAACAATTGTAGATTGTAATTCAGTCTTAGTTGGCTCTGTATTTGTGTCTTCGTTAGAAGTTT
>DQKQ01000188.1 GCA_015660615.1 Flavobacteriales bacterium | reverse complement strand
CCCTTAGCAAGCTTTTAGGCACTTCAAGAACAGAGTCACTATCTGCAACGGCAAACATTTTTGTAGGACAAACTGAAGCTCCACTCGTGATCCGTCCCTTCATTAAAACAATGACAAAGTCAGAGCTTTTTGCTGTCATGTGTGGTGGGTTAGCGTCTGTGGCCGGTAGTGTTTTAGCTGGTTACGCTTCTATGGGAGTACCTTTAGAATATCTTATAGCTGCGTCATTTATGGCTGCACCTGGCGGATTGCTTTTTGCAAAATTAATTATGCCTGAGACTGAGAAGTCAACGACTCATCTCATTCAAGATGATGACGCTGACGAAGAGGCCCCAGTAAATATAATAGATGCCGCTGCTTCTGGTGCAGGATCAGGTCTCAAGCTCGCCCTGAATGTGGGCGCGATGCTTCTTGCATTTGTGGGACTTATTGCTCTTGTAAATGGTATTTTTGGAGGAATTGGAGGTTGGTTTGGCATGCCTTATATAACGCTGGAGTTAATCCTAGGATATGTATTCAGTCCTCTCGCATTCTTAATAGGGGTACCTTGGCATGAAGCGACTATCGTTGGGTCTTTTATAGGCCAAAAGCTTGTCGTTAATGAATTCGTAGCCTACCTAGATTTTATGCCTTACTTAGCTGAGGATTCCGTGTTGGTGCTTTCTGAGAAATCTAAAGCTATTGTAGCATTTGCACTTTGTGGATTTGCGAATCTTAGTTCTATTGCTATTTTACTTGGAGGTCTAGGTGGTATTGCACCATCGAGACGTGCCGAGATTGCTAAGTTTGGTCTTTTAGCTGTTGCTGCAGGTACACTTTCTAATCTTATGTCAGCAACGATTGCTGGATTATTCTTGTCTATTTAATCTTTAATTTTAAAGATGGTTAAAGTTAAAATGTTTGAAATGTCGGAGCATAAAAATCGACCCGCTGTCGATGCTCCAATTACTGACGCGAAGGCTTTTAATGATATTGTAAATTCTCGTAGAAGTGTAAGGTTTTATTCGTCGGATGATATCCCTCAAGATGTTATTGACAGTTGTTTAGATGCTGCTCTTAAAGCACCTAATTCATCAAACCTTCAAACATGGCAAATTCATCACGTCGTAGATTCTGATAAAAAGAAAGAACTAGTAAGACTTTGTTTAGGTCAGCCCGCTGCATCTACAGCTAAGGAAATTTTTGTTTTCGTTGCTAGGCCAGACTTGTGGAAGCGAAATAACAAGTGGATGATTGATGAGTTTGATAGGAGGGGAGATATGCCAGAAAAGGCTTACCAATATTTCAAGAAGATTACTCCCTTGATCTACTCTACTGGACTTTTAGGCGTCTTAGCTCCTGTCAAGTGGTTGTATTCCAATATTCGTGGAATTCGTAAGCCCACTCCGAGAGAACCCATGGGTAGGTGGGGCATGACTGTTTGGTCACATAAAAGCACTGCGCTTGCTTGTGCTCACTTTATGTTAGCGATGAGAGCTCATGGGTTTGATTCTTGTCCTATGGAAGGTTTAGACTCAAAAAGAGTAAAGAAATTACTAGGTCTACCAAGACAAGCAGGCATTACGATGGCTATTTCTGCTGGTAAAAGAGCTGAGGGTGGTGTTTACGGAGATCGCTTTAGATTTGACAAAAAACATTTTGTTATAAAGCACTAACTATTTAAGCTTGATAAAAAGTTAAGTCCTATTTCAAGTCCCAATCTATAATCAGCGTCAATATCTTGTACGTGTAAATAAAAGCCTTCTGATCTCAACTCTTTAGGTGGAGATATTTGCACCCAGTTTACTCCATCGGGTTTAGGCCCATTTAGAAACTCCACACATTTATTGTAGCGTTTGTACCCCAGAGAAAATAAATCTGAGATATTGTCATTGTCGTAGTTCCAATATTCTGCCATTAGAGAAACATAGCTTTTTTCAATCTTTACATCAGCAGGGCGAGTTCTTATAACGAGTATGTTTTTCGCTCCGTCTGCAATTGCTTTTTTAATAGGAACGCTATCAGAATAACCTCCGTCAAACATCCAGGTGCCATTTACTTCCGTTCGTCCCTTTGTAATTATAGGTAGAGTGGCTGAGGCCATCATATAGTTATACCATTTTCCTTTCTTAGGTTCTAAGTAATGGGGCTTCCCCGTTTTGTAATTTGTAGCAACGATCACAACTTTTTTACCACGACTGTTTTCCTCTGCTGCATCTTCATTAAATGGAAATGTATCCTGAACGTATTTTTCTAGAAAGTCTAAATTCATTAAACCATTGTTAGAAAAAGTGTTTTTGTAGCTAAGAAATTCAGGATTTTCAACTAATTCTCTAGATACATTAATGAAATTTTGTCTTTGTTTAGCTATATAATAGGACATCGCCATGGCGCCACTTGAAACGCCGTAGTAATATTGAAAGTCGGGGAAATTAGTGTCTAAGAATACATCTAAGACGCCAGCTGTAAAAGCACATTTCAAGCTCCCTCCCTCTAAAACCAATGCATCATATTTCATTTCTTTCCCTTTGTGTTCTTTTGTGTTCATTTGAGTTCAATGCGATTATGTTTTGTGTGGTTGATGATTTAGTCATTTATAGTTGAATAAATGAAATTGTTAATGTCTACTCTCTTAACAGATTTATGTCCTGCTAACCATAAGAATTTCCCATTTGGAGAGAATCGACCAGTGTAAAAGGAGTCGTCAGTTATGTGTTGCCAATTTAACCCGGAATCCGTAGAGTAGTCTATCCCCTCGGATCCAATAGCTACACATTCTTGTGAGTTTAAAGGATGCCAAACAACACAAGACCTATATCCAGGCCCAGCTCCCTCAGACCTTAAACTCCAAGTTTTACCACCATCGGATGTGTAAGCTAAGTTCCCCGTGTTTAAAGACATGTTCTCCCAATCACCTCCGATTAAAAGCCCTTCGTTAGAATTTTTAAAGTCCGCGCAGAAGGCACCGGTCATCGTTCCTCCTTGAATCAGTGGAGTAGCATAAGCTACCCAATTAGCGCCTTTGTCGGAGGAATAAAACATCCTAGACACTTTGCCGCCAGTAGCAATCCAAACTCTATCACTAAAGCATGATATATTCCCATTGCTTGCAGCAAAAGCAGCTTCTCCTTCAATGTGTTCAGGTAAGTTTGAGCATTGGACTCTTTTCCAATTATCTCCCGAGTCAGAAGAGATATAAATAGATAGGCAAACATCACCTGTCGTGTCAGGTGTAGCGTCGCCCATTAAAATTCCGTCATTTGAATTTAAAAACTTCATAGAATCGAAAAAGGTCCCCTCATTTGTTTCCAATAAAGTGGTTATTGTAGATGATAGCGAAGTAAGTGGTGCTTTAATAACCACCCCGGGAGATTCAATGCTAGCGGCAAGGAGGTGGTCGTTCACAACTGAACAAGCCCTGTAAGATCTACTTTCCCAACGGGTAGTGTCCCAGCTCAACCCACCATCTTCAGTGTATCCGACTAGCCCGCCTGACCCTGCAAATACAGCTCTGTTAGAGTCGATAACGTGGAGAGCTCTGATGCTGGAGTTGAAAGCTGTTTGTCCTAAAAGTGAACTGAATAACATGCCAAACAATGCAAAGTAAAAAATTCTCACTGAAAAAGTATGAACGTTCAAAGGGTGTTAATTATTTATCTGAAAGATATTACGGTAATTCGATTTGAGAAAGTATATTTGAGACAAAAATGAACAAATGCGTGTTATCATATTTCTATTGTTTGCCGGCTTATTTTTTTCTTGCGGGGAAACTTCATCTATTGTTTTGAACCCTGATGAGATTAAATATCCTGAGAGTCGTGTGATGGATCAGGTTGACACTCTTTGGGGTGTTGAAGTTGAGGATCCATATCGTTGGCTTGAGGATGATAGAGATCCTGAAGTTGAGCAGTGGGTTATAGACCAAAACACAACAACTCGCAACTACCTAGACGCTCTCCCCTTGAGAAATGAGCTTAGAGACAGGTATGAAAAACTATTTAATTACGAGAAGGTGGGTATTCCTCGCAAAGTGGGAGATAAGTTCTTTATTTCGAGAAATGACGGCCTGCAAAATCAAAGTGTCACATATATATTTGATTCTATAGGATCTGAAGAGCGCGTTTTCTTAGATCCGAATACATTAAGCGAAGACGGTACAATTACAGCTTCTCTAGGTGGTGCATCGGATGATGTAAAATATATTGCGGTGATTAAAAGTGCAGCGGGATCGGATTGGCAAGAAATCCGTGTGATGGATGTCGAAACCGGGAGTGAACTCAATGACGTTCTAAAGTGGGTTAAGTTTAGCGGTACAAGTTGGGTGGATGACGGGTTCTATTATAGCAGATACCCTGAGCCTGAAGGGAGTGCATTCAGTTCTGAAAACACCTTTCACAGTGTTTACTTTCATAAGATTGGGACTTTACAGTCGGAAGATGATTTGGTTTATATAGACGAAAAAGAGCCCAACAGATATCACTTCGCTTGGGCTACAGAAGATAACAATTACCTTATTTTAAATGTGTCAACAGGAACAGACGGTAATAGCTTGCTGATTAAAGATCTTCGTGCTGAAGGGTCTGACTGGCGTATTTTAGTTGATGGTTTCACTGATCACAGCGGTGTTGTTGGATCTGTTGAAGGAAAGATTCTACTCCTGACAGATATTGAAGCCCCTAAATATCGCCTTGTTGCTGTTGATCCAACTCAAGAGTTGACAAATACAGATTTGTGGACCGACATCATTCCACAATCTAATCACCTTCTAGAGTCTGTTCAAGTTTCAGCCGGAAGGTTGTTTGCCACATTTTTGCGTAAAGCTTGCCATGCTGTAGTTTCATATGATTTCATGGGGTTAGATGCGAAAGAAATTTATTTACCAAGCAATGTTGGATCTGTTGGGGGATTTGGCGGAAAAATGAATTCTAAAGAAGTTTTCTATGCATTCACATCTTTTACGCACCCAACAAGTATTTATAAGTACGACCCTGTATTGCATGAGAGTTTAATTTTCAGCGCTCCAGAGGTGAATTTTAAGCCTGAGGCATATGAAACGAAACAAGTAGAGTATCTTTCTAAAGACGGTACTAAAATCCCGATGTTTATTGTACATAGAAAAGGAATTATATTGAATGGGAAGAACCCCACCTTGTTGTATGCTTACGGAGGATTTAACATTAGTCTCACTCCGAGTTTCAGTGCGTCTAATATCGTTTTTCTTGAGAGAGGTGGAGTTTACGCCATGCCTAATTTGAGGGGGGGTGGTGAGTTCGGTGAAGAGTGGCACAAAGCAGGAATGCTATTAGAGAAGCAAAATGTATTCGATGACTTTATAGCTGCGGCAGAGTATTTAATAGACGAGAAATACACTTGTTCTGAGAAACTTGCCATTGAAGGGCGTTCTAATGGTGGTCTACTTATAGGTGCCGTTATGAGCCAACGCCCAGAGCTCGCTGCTGTGGCTTTTCCAGGTGTGGGAGTTATGGATATGCTCAGATATCATAAATTTACGATAGGTTGGGGATGGATTCCTGAATATGGTTGTGTAGATAGTACAGAGGTTGATTTTAAAAACCTATACTCATTCTCTCCAGTTCACAATCTTGTTGATGGTGTTAACTATCCGAGTACTATGGTTACAACTTCTGATCACGATGACAGGGTTGTTCCCGCCCATTCATTTAAATTTTCAGCAAGGCTGCAGGCTGCACATAAAGGAGACGAACCAGTGCTTATTCGCATTGAATTAAATGCTGGACATGGTGCTGGTAAACCCACTTCTAAAATTATAGATGAGCAGGCAGATAAATGGGCCTTCCTTTTCCACGAAATAAAGAATCTGTAAATCCATTGAATGAAACTCAGATGTTTAAAACTACATTTTTACATACTCTCTACTTTACGTGTTTAACTCTTTTGTGCTTTTCTCTTTCAGCCCAAACACTTTTATCGCTCTCTGGTAAAGTGGTTGAAAAGACCTCAAATTCAATTCTGCCTGGAGTTACTGTCCAGATCGTTTGTGATGGGAAGTCTATCAAAGCATTTGCTGCCGATTTAAACGGACATTTCGAAATTGATGTAGTTGGGTACGAGATGTGTAACCTAGAATTTTCATTTGTGGGATTTTTAACGGAATCATTTTCTATCTCAGAAATCAGATCACCTTTAAAAGTCAGATTAAAAGATAAAACTCAAGCTTTAGGGTTAGCGGTTGTGTCAGGAAGTATTTCAGAAAGAGCAGTAGAAGAGGAAGTTGTTCCCATAGAAGTATTAAAACCTTACTTGGCGGACAATACTAATGCTGTAGGTTTAAAGGGGCTAGTTGCTAAAACATCAGGTGTTGCAATTATGGATAGTCAGGTCAGCATACGTGGAGGTAGTGGTTATAGCTACGGTGTTGGATCTCGTGTCTCATTGCTCTTAGATGGACTTCCTTTGCTGTCTGGTGATTTAGGTGAAATTTGGTGGTCTTATCTTCCTATGGAGCACATCGCACAAGTTGAGGTAATCAAGTGTGCAGCATCTTCTTTATATGGTACGGGTGCTTCTAATGGGGTGATACACTTTAGATCTGTTTGGCCTAGCTCTAAAAAAGAAACAATCGTTAAGGCATTTAATGGGGTTTACAGCGATCCACAAAATGATTCATGGAGATGGTGGGATGATAGTTTTTCACCCGTTTTAAATGGTGCTTCTGTTTCACATAGACAGGCGTGGGATAAGGTGGATTTAGTTGTTGGAGGCAATGTGATGTCTGATAAAACATATCTATCGACAGGTCATGAGCAACGTGCTAGGTTAAGTGCGAAACTGAGGTTTCGTCCAGCAAATGGTTTGTTATACGGTGTAAGCGCTATTGCTCAATACCAACAAATGGGTCGTTTTATCTTATGGGATGACTTTGAAACATCTGCCTATTTGCCTATGGATGGAACCTCAAGTGAAGACAAGTGGTTTAATATGAATATTGATCCATGGTTGACTTTTTCAGATAAAAGTGGTGGATCTCATAAATTGAAAACACGTTTTTATAGAACAGCAAGATTTAATCCAAGTGGCAGCATTTCGATGGCTAGCAATTTGTATATGGGTGAGTATAAGTATGGTCGTGAGTTCAACGAGCACATTTCGGCTCAAGTAGGAACTTTTCTGAGTGTTCAAAGTTCTTTCAGTTCACTCTATCCAGGAGTGTCTTTGCTGACTTTTAATCCAGCTATTTTTGGTCAAATAGAAGGACATCACGGTCGTCTAAGAACTGTTTTAGGAGCAAGGTTTGAGAATAATTTAAACCCTGGATTTTATGATGAGTCTTCTGGG
>DQKQ01000160.1 GCA_015660615.1 Flavobacteriales bacterium | reverse complement strand
TATATCATCAAAATGTAGTTCTGCAACTTCAGAATAAAAGTTCAATGCTGATTCAATATCGCCATCTAAAATAGCTAAATCACCCTTGACAATTAAGATTTCATCTTCGAGGGCATGCCCAGGCCAAGTTGTTAAAATTGTGTCTAAAGTTAAAACTGCTGCTTGATATTTTTTCTGCATTATAAGTAAGTCAGCGCGAGCATACATTTCCATAGGTTCGAAAATTGTATCTAAATTGAAGTTATCTGTGATTAATAAACTCAGGTCTATCGCATCATTGGAGATCAGCTTAGAAGTTGAAGCTTTTAAAGCGTCCAGCTGGGTTTGTGCCCAAGCAAAATCTCCTGTAAAATAGCTTATCCGCGCATTTCGATACTTAGCTTCATGGCCGATAGGGTCATCCTTAAAATCAAGTATAACTTGGGAAAACAATAGTGACGCATCCCAAACCAAATTTTCAAAGACATAGATATCTCCGAGTTCTAATTTGCAAGCTGCCGCGATTCGCTCATTTAACCCAGAAATTGCTAAGGCTTCCTCCATCACTTTGATTGCTTCATCTCCTCGGTCGAGAAAAAAGGCTAGAATATGTGATTGATCTTTTAATAAAATAGCTGTCTCAGCCATTACTCCGAGCTCTAGGATGCTAGCGGAATAATCCTCTTCAAGCAATTCTAGCATCTCAATATTAATAGGGATTTGAGTTTTTAAATCATGGAATCTAATTTGCAGAAGTTCGTTTCTTGCTATATAGAAATAGGGTGTGCCTGCACCCTTTGAAGCTACATATTTAAAGCACTCCACAGCGGTTGGTAAATCTTTATTCGATGCGGCTGTGTTTCCTAATTCCATAAGGCCCACGCCAATTCCTCCAAGTCGCAAATCAATTGCTCTTGCATGTATGAAGGCTGATGCAAAATCTTTTATTTGTGTAAAATGCCAAACAAGCATCTCGGGATAAATATTGTCCTCCGGATATTTTGTAGCGGCTCGTAGAAGAGCAACTCTAACGAGTTCACCATTCTCTGGTTCACTTTGCAACCTCAGATTCCGGTTTAAACTATTTTGAACTGTACGTAGATAATTTGGTTTTGTATGTAGAAGCTCTAAGAAACTCTCTACCATTCCCTGAAAATCGCGCCTCATTCCTTGAAGGTTAGCGAATTCATAATGAAAATCGGTGGTTCCCAGGCCTTGAGCTTTCTGATACGTGGCGTAAGCCAAATCTAATTCGTCTAGTTTAATGAAAGCATTCGCTAACCTCACAGCTTGACTTCTGCCTGGCTGGAGAAGCTCCAAGGCTTTGTCGAAAGCGGCTCGCGCATCATCAGTCATATCAAAGTTTAAATACAGAGAACCTAAATCTACGTATATGTTTGCTTTACTGTTTTTATGAGTTCTCCTGATTTTTGTCTTTACAAGATTTTCAGCGGCTTCGAAATCCTCCATGGCTAAGAGAGATTTGTAGTACATCTGATAAACGGCGTTTGTCTTGTTTCTTTTATATATTTCAACAAGGTAAAGTTTTGCTTGCTCATAGCTCCCTTCGTTATAATAGAATTCAGCGAGCTCTAAATCTGTTTGGGCTTGAGCCCCATTATTAATCCCCAACCCGAGAGCAAAAAGGGTAATTATATAAATAATAGCCCTCATATCTCTTCCCCAACTTTAACTACTCCTCTAGCCCATTGACCTCTTTTCACCTCTAACAAGCTATCGATGGCTTCACGTGAAGAAAAATCTGTTTCAAGCCCCAATCGAGCAAGTCTTAGAGTTTCCATAACAACACCCTCGAGTTTTAAAACCGCATTGAGTTCAATCTCAACATTCCTTTTTATGTAAATATCATCAATAGAATCGCCTAATGCATCAAGCTCGGCACCGGATTCGATAACATCGATTAATCCAGACACCTGTGTTTTACATCGTTCGATTTCCTGAAAAATCCCAGCAAATCTACTTGGCGAGTCCTTAAGATAACGGTTTGCTTTTGAGAGTTCCTCAATAACCAGAGCGTCGGATCTAACAAAAACAACATTGCTATCAGAACCTAGCCAAACCAAGTCCTTTTTCACCTCTAGCAACCTATCTCTTACTGAATTGATTGAATCAAGAGGGGCTTCCCTCACAAGTTCTTCCAAGTCCTCTAATTCGGTTAAAGCAGCATGTAAAGAAAGCTTTGTATTATGATCACTACATCCAGATAGAAAACAAATCAAGCCGCCGGATAACAACAATAATTGGATGATTCTTTTCATTTGCTAGAGTTTAAATTCTATCGAACCCGAGGAATGGTACTAGGGCCTTAGGAATCTTGACCCCATCGGCATCCTGATGATTTTCAAGAAGAGCGGCGACAATTCTTGGAAGAGCGAGTGCAGAACCGTTCAATGTATGGACCAGTTGGTTTTTACCATCTGAGTCTTTAAATCTGCACTTAAGCCTATTCGCTTGGAAAGTCTCAAAATTAGAAACGGAGCTCACCTCTAGCCATCTTTCTTGTGCAGCACTCCAAACCTCAAAGTCGTAAGTCATAGCTGCTGTAAAACCCATGTCCCCAGCGCAAAGCCTCAATATTCTATATGGAAGCTCCAAAGCTTCTAGTAATCCCTTTACGTGATCTACCATAGAATCGAGGGTTTCAGCAGAGTTGTCGGGATGTTGGATTTGGACTATTTCAACCTTATCAAACTGATGAAGGCGGTTAAGCCCTCTTACGTGCTTGCCGTAACTACCAGCTTCACGGCGGAAGCAAGGGGTGTATCCGCAAAGTTTTATAGGCAGATCTGAAGCGTTTTGTAAAGTATCTCTAAATATGTTCGTTAGTGGCACTTCAGCTGTTGGAATCATATATAAATCATCATCTAACATGTGGTACATCTGACCTTCTTTATCCGGTAACTGTCCAGTGCCAAATCCGCTTTCAGCATTTATCATTAGTGGCGGGATGTACTCCGTATATCCCGCTTCATCAGCTTTGTCAAGGAAAAAGCTAATTAATCCGCGCTGTAGTTTAGCTCCCTTGCCTTTGTAAAAAGGAAATCCAGCCCCGGTTACTTTTGCACCTAAATCGAAATCGATTAAGTCCTTTTCTTTTGCGATATCCCAGTGGGGTTTATTATGTCCCCCTAAATCAGGGAGATTTCCCCAACTGTATACCAATTCGTTATCTTCATTAGATTTACCTGCAACTACGAGATCACACGGAGTGTTAGGCAGGTTAGAAAGTATATCGCGAACCTCTTTCTCTAGCTCGGACATTTTATCTTTAAGTTCGACCGAGAGCGTCTTAAGCCCTGAAGTCTCTTGTTTTACAGCTTCCGCTTCTTCACGCTTACCTTCTTTCATAAACTCTCCGATTTTACGGCTGAGGATATTGCTTTGAGCTAAGGTGTCATCTAATTCTTTTTGAATTCCTCTACGTTCTAAATCGAGAGAGAGGATACGGTCTACGCTTTCAGTAGCATCGATGCCACGTTTTGCTAGACAAGTAATAACGCTGTCGCGTCTTTCACGTAAGTTGGTAAGAGTAAGCATTTATAAAGTCTAATTTCGGACAAATATGCCGGAATCGGGGTTAAAATTTGAATAAAAAAAACTCCCGTCCCGAAAAGGGGACGGGAGTCCTTAAAGAGTTATTTAGGAATAAATTCCTACTACGCTTCGCCTCCCGCAGGAACTACGGATACGAAGGAGCGATTGTTACGTTTCTTGCGGAACTCTACGATTCCGTTAGTGAGGGCGTATAAGGTATGATCCTTACCGATTCCCACATTAGTACCTGGGTGGTGAGCTGTTCCGCGTTGGCGAACAAGAATGTTGCCTGCGATACAAAATTGACCACCGAAGATTTTTACGCCAAGTCGTTTCGACTGTGACTCACGTCCGTTCTTCGAACTACCTACACCTTTTTTATGCGCCATGATATATGAGTTTTTCGGCTAGTGGCCGATTACGCTTCTTTTTTAACTTTAGTTTCCGCTGCTTCTTTTTTAGGAGCTGCCTTCTTTGCTGCCGCTTTCTTGATATCCGTTACACGAATCTCAGTTAGGTAAGGACGGAAACCGTTAAGCTTCTGATATCCTTTACGACGTTTTTTCTTAAAGACAAGAACTTTGTCTCCTTTTAAATGCCTCTCTACGGTGGCATGAACGGCTAGGCCGTTTATAGCTGGGGCGCCAACTGTTACGTCTCCTGCCTTGTCTGTAAGGAGAACGCGATCGAACTTAATCTTCGCTCCTTCCTTAGCATCTAGGCGGTTTACGAAAACCTGTTGGTCTTTCTGTACCTTATACTGGTGCCCTGCTATCTCTACGATTGCATACATGGAAATTTAATTTACCCTTCAGAATTAGATATAAAGGGGGCGCAAAGATACGGCTTTCACTAGAAATCCCCAACTTTTTTCTTACTCACTCCATTGACGAGTGCTACGCCTAATAATATCACCACTCCACCTACAAGATGGACGAGGGTTAAATTCTCCCCATCCATCCATCCCCACATTGCCGCAAATAAAGGGATGATGTATGTCACTGAACTAGCCATTAAAGCATTTGTCCATTTTATAAGAGTATTAAATAGAATCAACGCACCAGCTGTTCCTATGGCTGCGAGAACTACGATAGCGATCATTCCACTTCCTCCGTGAGGATTTTCTGTAAGTGTGGAATATGCATTAGAGTAAAATAATACAATTACAGCTGGTGGCAGTACCATAAATAAGGCAATCGAAGCAATTGCTGTAGAAGGAACTCCGTCAAGTTTATTTTTCAGGATATTGACGCTAATGCCATATAAGAGTGTTGCTAAAACGACCTTACCGCAAGCCCACCATTCAATATCTCCAGTTACAGTAGTTACCCCCAAGTCACCTGCGGCAAGT
>DQKQ01000102.1 GCA_015660615.1 Flavobacteriales bacterium | reverse complement strand
TAAAGAAAACGTAGGGTTTTCTATTGCAAATAACCAAGCTATAAAACTATCTGAAGCCAAGTACGTTCTACTCCTCAACCCCGATACCGTAGTTCAAGAGGACACCTTCACCGAGTGTATGACTTTCGCCGACGCCACCCCTAAATTGGGCTGTTTAGGTGTCCCAATGTTCGACGGCACAGGGACGTTTTTACCTGAGAGTAAAAGAGGAATACCTACACCTTGGGCTTCGTTTTGTAGGATATCCGGACTATTTCAACTTGCTCCTGGAAGTGAGAACTTGAACAGTTATTACGCCGGTCATCTTAGCGCTGACGAGACAAATAAAATCGAAATCCTTTGCGGGGCCTTCATGTGGATGCGACGTAAAACCCTCTTACAAGTGGGGATTTTAGACGAGGATTTCTTTATGTACGGAGAGGATATCGATTTGAGCTGGAGGATAATAAAAGGAGGTTGGGACAATTATTATTTCTCCGGAACTCGTATAATTCACTATAAAGGCGAGAGTACTAAGAAAGGCAGCCTCAACTACGTTACCATCTTTTACAACGCCATGCTCATTTTTGCAGCCAAACATTTTGAAGGCTCTCAGGCGAGCATGTTTAACATGTTCATACGTATAGCTATCTATGCGAGGGCTGGGGTTTCTATCATCCGGAGAGTATTGTCAAAAATAAGTTGGCCAGTTCTTGAAGGATTTGCTCTTCATGTGGGGCTCTTTATTTTACTTGGCTTTTACTCAGATTATTCAGGAATACAATACGATAAATCCTGGACTATAAAAGCTCTTGGCATCTATTCGGTTTTCTGGGTTTACACGCTTTACCTTTTCGGTGGATATGACAAGCCATGGATTCCACGAAGAGTAATCCGAGGATTCGCAGTCGGTTCGCTGGTGTTAATTGCAGGATATGGACTGCTTCCTGAAGCGCTCCGATTTTCCAGAGCTATCCTCTTACTCGGATCCATATGGTTTGCTGCTGTTGTGATTTTAGGTCGCATAACGATAGGAGGTTGGCGTTTAAATGCCAAACCGACTTCTCGCCTCATCATCGCCTTTCCAACGGAATCCACAGCCATCTCAAACATGCTCGATTCTGTTGAACTTCGTGGAGACATCTCCGATTCCACAACTGTAATAAGTCCAGATGAAATCAACACTATTTTTGATGTAGTAAGGGTAAAGTCGATAGGAGAGGTTGTTTTCAGTGGTAGAGATGTAAGCGCGACAGACATAATTACCGCTCTCTCCTCTTTGGTTAATAAAACGGTGGTGTGTAGAATTGCCTGGACTGATGACGGATCCGTTATGGGGGCAGGCGGTCCAGGTCCAGACCCTGTTACCGAGCTCGACAGAGCTATTTACGGCCCCTCGGCCAGACGCTCAAAACGCATTTTAGATCTACTTTCGTCATTAACTTTCCTTCTTTTCTCACCTCTCCTTATAATCTCGGGCCGATCCCTTTGGGTATCTCGCTCCTTCAGAGTCCTCCTGGGAAAAGCAACTTGGGTAGGCATTGACGCTCCTGGAGAAGAATCACGTCCTTCTGTCTTTAATGCCGTTGAAAGCGATGACGATAGAATAAGGGAGAGACTGAACTTAGCTTACGCTCGAAAATACAACTGGTTTGAGGACTTGAAGCTTGTTCTTCGTGCGTTATTTATTCGGTCATAAGTTACACTCTCGTGTTACGTCGCTTAAATTTAACATGCTAATTTTTAGAATTTGTCATCTGTAATAAATACAATTGCTTTGAAGACCTCAAGCTTATCCTGTACGCATTACTTTTGCAACCTGTAAACTGATTACATGGCAATCATAGAAATCCTACTTCCTAAAATGGGCGAAAGCGTGGCAGAGGCCACTATTATTAAGTTTCTAGTTGATGCAGGGGCAAGTGTCGAAGCAGACGAAGCCGTAGTAGAAATAGCAACTGATAAGGTTGATAGTGAAGTTCCAGCTCCTGAAGATGGAGTACTTGTTGAATGGCTTGTCTCTATAGATGACGTAGTACAAGTTGGAGATCCTATTGCGAGATACGAGATTGGTGGCGAAGCTAGTTCTTCAGCATCTGCCTCAGTATCTTCTCCCGCTCCTAAAGCTGAGCCTTCTCCAGTTCCTTCTCAAGAAGTTGTTGAAATGGTTTCAGCTCCACTTGCATCAGCAGTTGTCACTACTCCAGCAAGAACAGGTGAATCTGGGCGTTTCTACTCTCCACTTGTAAGAAGCATTGCTTTTGAAGAGGGAGTAAGCATGGAAGATCTTGAGTCTATAAAGGGCACTGGTTCTGAAGGTCGTGTGACGAAGAAGGATATGATCGCGTATTTAGCGAGCCGAGGTGCCACAGCATCCACAACAGCAAAGTCATCACCAGCTAATCTAGCTAAACCATCTATAACATATAACGTCACGGCTTCATCTAATGAGCCGCACCCTGCATTCAAATCTGTTTCAGGCGGATATGAAATTGTTGAGATGGATAGGATGCGTAAGATGATTGCCAAACACATGGTTGATTCTGTGCAAACATCACCTCACGTTACTTCTTTTGTTGAAGCGGATGTGACGAGTTTGGTACTTTGGAGAAATAAGAATAAGAAAGAATTTCAAGAGAAGTTTGGTGAGAAACTAACTTTTACTCCTTTAATTGCTGAAGCTATTATTAAGTCTATTGTTGATTTCCCAGGAGTTAATGCTAGTATTGATGGGGATAACGTGGTTATTCATAAAGGTATTCATCTCGGAATGGCTGCGGCTCTTCCTACAGGCAATCTAATTGTTCCAGTTATTAAAAATGCCAACTCATATAACCTGCAAGGACTGGCTCGTGCAATTAATGATTTAGCTAATCGTGCTAGACTAGGTAAATTAGGTCCTGATGATGTTTCTGGTGGTACCTATACTATGAGTAACGTGGGAACTTTTGGAAACGTAATGGGAACTCCTATTATAAACCAACCCCAGGTGGGAATACTCGCCATCGGAGCCATACGTAAAAAGCCAGCTGTTATTGAGACTCCTGAAGGAGATGTTATTGCAGTCCGTCATATGATGTTTCTTTCTCACAGCTATGACCATAGAGTTGTTGATGGTCAGTTAGGAGGTAGTTTCGTTCAAAGAGTAGCTGATTACTTAGAGGCGTTTTCTTTAGATCGCCTATTAGAAGGATAAGACAATATGGATTTAGAATCAGCTCTTAAAAATTTAC
>DQKQ01000185.1 GCA_015660615.1 Flavobacteriales bacterium | reverse complement strand
TTTTATCGAGAACACTTCGGGATTAACAGAAAAACTGTTATTCGATAAAGCTGAGACCTTAATGTCTTTAGGCAGGTACGATGAGGCAAAAGAAATTTATAACAAATGCCACAATTCCCTGAAAGCAGAGATAA
The DNA here is from genome assembly GCA_015660615.1 of Flavobacteriales bacterium. Taxonomy (GTDB): domain Bacteria; phylum Bacteroidota; class Bacteroidia; order Flavobacteriales_D; family Sanyastnellaceae; genus UBA974. The sequence continues at coordinate 3,286 of DQKQ01000185.1, read as the reverse complement.
GACTAGCAACACTACACTCAATAGATGAAAGGCAAGCCGACAGCGTCTATTTTAAGGTAAGGCCCATTAAAATAATTAGCGAAGACGCAAAAGGCTCAACTGTTGCAAGCGCATCCTTACCACATAGAGTAGGTGAGGAGCTATACTTTGTGGCAGAAAGCCCTCTAAGCTACTCACAGAGACGCGGAGTGGAGACATTTATTGATGATTACACAGGAAACAGACTAATGGACCTTTGGAAGGGTGTTCTCGTTGACACCCTAGCCACAGAAAACCACCTCGAACTTTTTTCAGAACCTATAACCGAGTTAAATACTGAATTCCACGATGGGTTAGTTGCTCATATTTCAGGTGAATCGAGCGGTATTTTAGGCAAAACCTACGTTCCTCCTCAACGTTCAACATTTGATAAATTAAAACGTCCAGTTGGTGAAAAGGTGTTGTATCCTATTCAACTTTTTGAGGCGGAATTAATCACAAGTTCTGTAGGCACCAAAACCTGGGAAACAGGCGCAAGAATTCGTTTTTGTGATGAGAAATATATGTTTGCCCATCCCGCTGTTTCTCCCGACGGCAAAACCCTATACTTCACATCAGATATGCCAGGAGGATATGGTGGTATGGATTTGTGGAGTTCAGAAAGAATATCCGGAGAGTGGAACAATCCTAAGAATTTAGGACGGATAATTAACACAAGCTTAGATGAGTCATTTGCAACATTACGTCACCCCGACACCTTATTTTTCAGCTCGAATGGTCACAAGGGTTTAGGTGGTCTTGATATCGTTTTTGCAACCCGCACCGATGTCTCAGAAGATTGGTTGTATGTTATGGATGACCTTCCATATCCAATAAATTCTTCAGGAGATGATTTCGGGGTTCAGTTTTTCCCAAAAGGGTTTCAGGGGGTTTACACCTCTGATAGAAATGGTATAGATGCTCTATATCAGTTTTCAGACTACGATCCAGAGATAACTCTATTTGTAGAAATAGTTAATGAGCTTGACGGGACCCCTTGGCCAGGGATAGATGCTGAACTTGAAATTCTAGGAGCCCCTGATTTAACGAAATTCACATCCGACGGCTCTGGCAAGTGGTCGTCTAGGATTCTACGTGAACAGACATACATGATTCAATGCCCTGGTGCGTTGAGGTATTCAGCAGTTCCTTTCACCACACCTGAAGACCAAACCCAAAAATCTCTTACCATAACAGTACCCATCCCTATTGTTATCTCAGTTGGGTGCTTGGATCCATTTGCGCTGAACTATAATTCTAAAGCGATAGTTGATGATGGACTTTGTGAATACACGAGGGTTATTACTCCCCTTAACGCTATCATTGATAACGATAAAGAGATCTTAAATGATAAAGACTTAATAACTGAGACAAAAATTATTGAGGGTGATATCGTAAATCTTAAATTGCACTGGAATTTTGATAGGGCTGAACTGAAATATTACGACAGGCCTATCATTGAGGCTTTTGCAAGGCACCTAATCGACAACTCAAATGAAAATGTTCTGGTTATTTCCCACTGTGATTCGAGAGGTAAAGACACATATAACGACGTTCTTAGTCAAGCAAGGGCGGATGCGGTTAGAGAAGCATTTGTTAGGCTTGGCGTAAGTAGTGAAAGAATAACAACATATGGAGCTAGTGAGCAGTTTTTACTTGAGCAGTGTAAGGATGAGGAGGACTGTAAAGAGTCAGTACATCAAGCAAATAGAAGGACGACAGCGAATATTTTAAGAATTGATGAAAGTGTTTATGTGCACAGGGTGAAAGCAGGGGAGACTCTTTTTGGAGTAGCGAAAAAGTATAGAGTCAGAATACAAGAGATTAAAATTTGGAATGGGCTTAAATCTGATAAAATGAGAGTGGGGCAGGATATATTAATTTATTTGCCTTAATTCGCTAACTTAGCTTAATGTCGAAGAAGCCTGTAATAGGAGTTTTAGGTAGCGGAAGTTGGGCTACGGCACTGGTAAAAATGCTGTGCGAAAATGTGGAAGAACTTAACTGGTGGGTTAGGTCTCAAGACACCATAGATCACATAGCGCTCCATGGAAATAACCCTAAATATATCCAGAGCATTCAGTTCCAAGTAGAGAAGCTTAAGCTAACGACAGACATGAAAGTCGTGATAGAATCAAGCGATATAATAATTGTAGCGATTCCTTCGATGTTTTTAGACGAGGCGTTTAACGATGTGTTTGGGGAAGACTCATCTTTTACACCCTTCTCGAATAAACTGGTGTTTTCTGCCATAAAGGGCATGATTTCTAAATACAACTATATTCCCGCTAAATATCTTCACAAGAGATTTGATATCCCTTATGAAAAAATTGGTATAATATGTGGACCGTGCCATGCAGAAGAGGTTGCTCGTGAAAGACTTTCTTACCTAACAGTGGCTTGCCCTGACACTACTCAAGCAGAATTATTCGCGCCATTTTTAAGAACCAGGTATATCAAGGTTAGCACATCGGATGATGTTATCGGAGCGGAGCTAGCAGCAGTTTTGAAGAACGTATATGCCATTGGATCTGGGCTAGCCCATGGATTGGGATATGGAGACAACTTCATTTCAGTCCTAATTTCCAATGCAGCGATTGAGATGAAGAGATTCATTGACGTAGTTCACGATATTGACAGAAATATAAAGAGCAGCCCATATCTCGGAGACCTCTTAGTAACGGCCTACAGCGTGAATAGTCGCAACAGGGCGCTTGGCACGATGGTTGGGAGTGGGTATACAGTAATGGCAGCGGTAATAGAACTTAAAATGGTCGCCGAAGGAATGACAGGAGCAAAAGGCATCTTCGAGATGAACAAAGATTTTAAGGTTGAGATACCTATTGCCGATGCTGTGTATAGAATCCTTCACGAGCGGATGTCTCCAGTTTTAGAAATGAGACTTCTATCAGACCAGTTAAAGTGAAACAAGGTATCGCACACCTCTTAGTTTTTCTAGTATTCCTCTTCTCAGGTGCGTCAGTATTTTCTCAACAACATTCCTCAGATTTATCTTTTATACCTAACCAAGGGCAATGGGACTCTTTTATTTCATACAGAGCCGACTTAGATGGTGGGGTTTTCTGGATGGAAGAGAATGGATGGACCGCATGGGTTGCTGGAGAAGGTTATGATGATTTATGGAATCATGAAAGTGGCAATCACGAAAGTGAAACATTGTCATCTCACGCCTGGAGAGTTCGTTTTAAAGACGGAAACCCAGACGCAGAAAAATCGAGTCGTCACGAGCTGGGCCACAAAGTAAATT
>DQKQ01000149.1 GCA_015660615.1 Flavobacteriales bacterium | reverse complement strand
TGGATGTTCACTTTAGGGACAGATCATGAATCTCCAGACGCTCCAGTAAAAGAGGAGGAATAGATGGGACTAGGAGCTGAAAAGGATTCAGACATAGTGCTTCATTTTAATGATCCATTTGATAATCCAGCATTGCCTAAGCTTTCGACAGCACAGCCAGGTAGCCTGATAAACAATACATTGGCCCGCCAGACTCCGTTAAAGAGAGGTACAAAGCATTGGATAGGAACAGGAAAACCATACTGGCAGAATAAAAGGTTTTCATCAGAGAATAACGCCGATGTCTGGATGGATGGAGAGAATTCTCAGCCTAATCGCTCGGGAGAGAATACCAATAAACAAATAATAAAAATAATGAAAGACTGTACACCCATAACCAAGATGGAGTGCTCAGTAAACTGGTAATAAAGGAATTACATCATGAGTATAATATGTGAACAAAACAGAAAGCGCCTCAGCACCCTGCTGTGGCGCCTTAAAGACACTCCGCCACAACAAATAGCAAAAGAACTACCAGAGATCAAGAAAGAGATGAGAGAGTTGTTGCTCATCTTCCGCAATCAGTCTTTATTGCCACCAAGTCTGCCAAAACCCATAGTTTTCTACTCTTTCTTGACTAATCCTTCTAATCCCAGAGTAAACGAACATGAATTCAAGCGCTTAGACATTTCCATAGGGAGTATTAGGAAGCACAATCCAAATATAGAAATTCGATTCTGCCTCGACAAGCCTGAGACATGCCCAGACCATTTTATATCAGAATACAATGTTGTGGTGGAACCTTTCCATCCAGATTTTGACCCCACACTACCAAACGCTTGGTGCATACATCGCTGGTATAATCTGAAACGCTGGAAGAAAGAACAGCTTAGAATACTTTATCTGGATGCCGACACCTACATTAACGATGACATTGAGAAACTTTTTGAGATTTACTGTGCCAAACCAGTTTATGGCAGAGAGGAACTTGGTTTCAGACATGACCCAAACACAGGTATCGCCGGGGAAGATCCAAGGTTCTTTCTGGACATAGTAGATGCTGGAATTTTCGCCAACGGAGGCCAAACACAGGTACAGACTTATTGCCTGGGAGTAATTCTGCTGAACGATTCCTTACATCATAGAATTATTGAATCTCTTGACTACTACTCACAATTGCTCAAAGATCTGAAGAGTTTTAAGGCGTTCTACTCTATTCCAAACTATAGGATTGCCGATGAGTACGCCTTCTGGTGCCTGCTTTCCAAGCTAGGGGTTGAGTGTGGTTTGTTTGGCGATCAAGATGTTTCGCATACCTTCTTGGAAAAGAAACACGAAACCTCTTTCAATCCAGTAGTATTGCACTATACCACTAAGGATGAAGAGAAATTCGCCGACTGGGCGCCCGAGTTCTTCAAACTAAGCCGAACAGAGGATGAAAGAGAATCATCAGATCCATCTACAGTGACGCAGAGAGAAGGCTTCGCCGATTCTGCCATGAGCAGTGGCATAGACCAAGACGAGCGTCTGCGAGACAATGTGAACCCCATGATGCCTGAAGAAATCGCTATGAGCCTGTACTAAGTTGCGCTAAGTGGTGCTTGGCTGTGCTTGGCGGCAGTAGTGAAAAAATCGTGTAAGGAAAGAAAGAATGCTAAAGAGTGAAATAAAAGCAGATGATATATCGTATGAAGAATATTATAGCGATAGCAAATCGGAAAAAAAGGAAGTACCGTGGAGTAGATTTCTAGATCAAGCCGCCAATATTTCTGGTACATTTACGGAAGAAGAATGTCGCATAATAATAAAGATGGCGCAAATAGAATGGCAAGAAAAGCCAGGAGAAGTAAATGCTTCTGGGCCGATAGAAATAAATGAAGAGGGTACAGGGTTTAAAGATAATTTTAAAGACAAGGTGAAAGAAGAATATAGAAATGTTACCTTGTGGCAGCCACCAGCGCCTGTGCCATGGATAATGGATAAAATTCTTACTACTATCTTATCTTATAATAAAGAAATGTGGAAATTTAATCTTATTGGCATGATAGAAAATCCCAATATTATGCAATATAGCGCCCCATCCGGTCAATATAATTGGCACATGGACATAGGTGGTAATGATGTTTCCATGATGAGGAAATTAGCATATGGTGTAATATTGAATAAAGATTATGAGGGAGGAGAATTTAAAATAAAAAAAGGATTAGCTGAAGATATTTTATTTCCAGATGCTAAAGTTGGAGATATGTTTGTATTCCCAACATTTTTATTGCACAAAGTATGTCCTGTTACCAAAGGCGAAAGATATGCTTTAGTAGGATGGGTGCATGGGCCAAGTTTTAGATAATGTTTTTTATAGCAGCACCTTTTGGAAACTACATTAAACCAAAGGGCACGATTCCTGTGCTGGGTACGTTTACTCCATACCCAAGACCAGGCAAATTCAAACAAATAGCAAAGACGCTTCGGTATGATTTTCGCCGAGGAGGCTGGAAGAATGACATCGGGTTAAGGAATCCCGGCATGGCGACAGGTTTTCATAAATGGAAACATGGCGAAATAATTTCTCTTGCAGGCATGACAGAAAAAGAATGGGATTTAGTTTCACAAGAGGTTCCTGAATACATGGATATTGAAATTAATCTTTCTTGCCCAAATATTGATAATACTAAATATGGCATAACTCCCATTTTAAATTTTGTAGGCCCACTTCTTGATCGAAAGAGAACATGGACAATAGCAAAGCTTTCGCCTCTCACCTCATTCGGCGAAATAGAGCATCTTTGCGATCTAGGGATAAGACAATTTCATTTTTCAAACACCCTCCCAATTTCCACGGGAGGGCTCTCTGGCAAAAGTCTGATGCCATACAACGAGAGACTAATTCAATTCACAAAACGCATAGCTCCATCGAGCATAATTATAGCCGGTGGTGGTATTACGCATTGTGATGATGTAAAATTTTATTCTGATTGTGGTGCTGATCATCACAGTCTTGGTACAATCTGTTTTAATCCTTTAGCTCTAAGGAGAATAATAAAAGAAAATGTTATATAACGTGGTTTACGAAACCACACTTCCGCCATGGCACTATGGTTATGAGGAGATTGAGGCGGATGACAAAAAAGATTTGGAAAGGAAGTTCCAACTCAAACATGAAGCCGCGAGGCTACGAACAGTGAAAATTAATGAACGGCATAAAACTAAAAACTGAAACTTGGCCGATTGTAGAGGCGACTTTGGATTTAGAAGATGGATTCAAAGTTCGCCTCTTTGGCGAATCAAGGGTAGAGAAATTTTTTAATGCTTGGGGCGGCTATATTAAGCAAGGAGGCTCAATCATTAAGATGGAACAAGTTGGCACTATGGATGTTCATTTCTTAGACGAAGGACAACCCGAATTTTCGCTTGAAGCACTATTAGGAATGCAACAAGAATAAAATGCTATATAGAATAGAAAGGAGCGCCCATGTTTACCCTAGATAATTTGCCATGGACAGTGGAAACTGCCGAGGATAAAGAAACACTATTCGATCAGAAAACAGCTTATCAATTTGCAGAAACATTTCAATTAGACGGAAAAAATGTAGAAGTTTGGCACGATGGAAAACTTCAGTCTAAATTAAAAGGAAAAGAACAATATCGATTTATTTTCTAATTTCACCTATTTGGTATGCTTCTTGTATTAGCAATAATCGTACCATTCTTCCGGCCTTGCTTGAGGCCATTATTTTCAATAAACTCTTGACTTTTTCGGCCAGATGTGGTACAATATAATTGAACACTGAGAGAGGACTTATGAAAGTTAAGATACATTCCAAATACGTAGACGCCAAACTCAAAGCTGCCATGCATTCAATGTGTGGATACGCCATATCAAGTTTGGGAATTTCCAACAGACTAGCAAAAAATCTGAACCTAACAATTCACATGGGACACCATGCATGTGAAGGAGAAGCCAGAGTGGCGAAAGATGCTAATAGGTATTGTCCTAGAGATTTCAAAATTTATTTGGATCATCATCGAATGAATATAGATGATTACAATAGAACATTAGAAGATACTGAATGGGGTCACAGAGTCCTCAGAACACTTGCTCACGAACTGGTTCATGTGAAACAATACATCAGAGGTGAGTTGTCATGGAGAGATGCCGGGCTTCTTTGGAAAGGCGTTAATCACAATCCTAAAAATCTTTTACACTACTATGATCTTCCTTATGAGATTGAAGCACATGGCCGTGAGTATGGCCTTCTGTTTGGATTTCTATTAGTCTGGACTGACCTTGAAAAGAAATTTGAAAAAGAATTAAATAATTTGGTATAAACTCTTGACTTTTGCCCCCAAAGTGTGGTATAATATAACTAGAGAATGAGAAAAGATTAACCTTAAATGAGAAAATATTATGTGTAGATTGAGATTATTTTATGAATGTTCAGATGGCAAAATGGGATTTGCCGAACACGTTATGCGATATGAAGAAGATATTGCTGGTTTTATTAAACATTGGAAAACTGGTGGTCGAATGGTGATTACCGAGCATATTGACTTGGTATAGAGAGAGATTATGAAAATTGATGACTATAAAATAAGAAAAAATGCTACAGTAACCGATGACGGTCACACCATGAGAACAACTGGTGGTGATGTAATAGATTCTATGATTTCTGGAAGTCATGATATTAATATTGAAGTAGATGATAGAGCAAGAAATAAATCTCTTGGTTCTGGTAAAAGTAAAAAAACCATGTCTACTAGAAGATGTTTTGATAATGCTAAGAACTTCAAAAAAAGAGAGATGGTCAATATTGGCAAAGTTACCATACACGGAACAACTATTGATACTTCTAAAGCCAGTGATGGTGAGTTCAAAAATACTAAATGTGTAAATCTTTCTACCAGAGAAATAAAGGATATCATCGTTTCTCGGAATATAAGAAGGCTGTTAGCACTACGGAGTGCTTCATAAAATATTATGAAAATAAAATCAACTAAACAATTTTGGTGGAGACTGAATTACCTCAAACGAAATGGTGGCGAGATAACTGTAACCGATAGAACATCTGAAATGGATGTGAAAGATTTCAACAGAATTGAATCACTAGTTCGTAAGCGTGTTCGCTGGGAACTTGGTTCAGAAGGCATGGCAGCCTGGGATGCTTGTGGATATAAGGACATTCCTACTCTTGCAAAAGCATATAGAATAAAATAAAATAATTTGAATAAACTCTTGACATTTGCCCCTAAACTGTGGTATAATATAGGTAGAGAATGAGGAAAGGGAATAATCCCATAACCCAAATGAGAGAATATTATGAGTAATTTGACAGTAGCAAAAACAATCCTAGAACAACTAGGGGGAAATAAATTTCGTATGATGACAGGAGCAAAAAACTTTATGGGTTTTGCCGAAGGTCTGGTAATGAAGATTGGGCGAAACAGTTCAAACTCCAACTATCTAAAAATCACATTGAATTCAATGGACACTTACGATATGGAATTTGCCAAAGTCACCAAAATGGGTGAGAAGAAATCGGTAACAGAATATAACAACATATACAATGATATGTTGACAGATCAATTTACAGCCCATACAGGGATGTACACTTCACTTTTTTAAGGAGAATATTATGAATATTGTGAAAGAAGAAAAACTTTTAGAGAGGGCTCATCTGATGGGCATGGATGCTGGTCGTAGAGTCGGTGTGACTCCGATGGTAGTTGGAACTCCTACAGAAT
>DQKQ01000164.1 GCA_015660615.1 Flavobacteriales bacterium | reverse complement strand
CTTAGTTGCTATTATCGGGATGACAGCATGTTGCTTGCTATGGGCTTGACGCCAGAGGAGCTTATGCTCCAACTTTTCGCCAAACGCGACGATCCGTTTTCTGGAGGAAGGACGTACTACAGCCACCCGTCACTTAATCGAGATGACCTCGCAAAAATACCACACCAAAGTTCAGCTACTGGAATGCAAGCCATCCCTGCCGCGGGAGTAGCAATGGGAATTCAGCACAGAGAAAAGTTGGGCCTTGACACACACGAAATAGGCGAAGCACCTGTTGTGATGTGCTCTATAGGAGATGCTGCTACTACTGAAGGCGAGGTAAGTGAAGCGCTTTATATGTCTGCACTGAAGAAATTACCTATTGTCTGGCTTATACAGGATAACGAATGGGACATCTCAGCTCACGCAAGAGAAATACGTTTCGGAGACGCCACAACAATGGCCGCAGGATTCCCTCCCATAGAGGTACGTCAAGTGGACGGAACAGATTTGCCCGCTTGCATGGCTCTTATGGAAGATGTTTTTGATACGGTACGGAAAGAACGTCGGCCGTTCCTTATACACGCCACCGTCCCTCTTTTAGGTCACCACACATCAGGAGTGAGACGCGAATTCTATCGTGACGACTTAGAAGAAGCTCAACAGCGAGATCCACTTCCACGTATTGAGAAGCATCTTCAGGACTCAAATATCTTAGACTCTTCTCAGATTACTCTTCTCAAAGCAGAGATAGATGCTGAAGTAAACGAAGCCTTTGACAAAGCTCGCAATGCTGAAGAGCCTGTCTTCGAAGATCTATTAGCCCATAGGTTTGCTCCTACAGACATTACTGAGGAAAAAGGTACTCGTGAACCTGAAGGAGGAGAAGAGACTCTAATGGTTGACTGTGCGCTTCATGCTATGCAGGAAATTATGTCTAAGCACCCAGAATCGCTACTTTACGGTCAAGATGTGGGGAAACGTTTGGGAGGCGTTTTTCGTGAAGCAGCAAAACTTGGAGATAAATTCGGTGAAGACAGGGTATTTAACACTCCGATACAAGAGGCGTTCATTGTCGGATCAACATTAGGCATGTCTTGCACAGGACTCAGACCCATCGTAGAGGTACAGTTCGCAGACTACCTTTGGCCAGGTCTTAACCAACTCTTCTCAGAACTCTCAAAATCCTACTTCTTATCAAATGGTCAATGGCCGGTTCACTCTCTTATACGAGTGCCCATTGGAGCTTATGGATCAGGAGGACCCTACCACAGCTCATCTATGGAGTCTGTGCTTTCAAATATCCGAGGAATAAAAGTAGTTTACCCATCAAACGGAGCAGATCTAAAAGGACTTTTAAAAGCCGCTTTTTACGACCCTAACCCAGTTATCATGCTGGAGCATAAAGGTTTATACTGGTCTAAAGTTCCTGGCACAGAATCTGCCAAGTGCATAGAACCATCAGAAGATTATGTGATACCTCTAGGAAGAGCTCGAATTGTAACTAAAGCTACCGAGGAAACTTCTTGCTCTTTAATCACATATGGACGAGGCGTTTATTGGGCTCTCGAATCGGCAAAACAGTTTCCTGGAGCAGTTGAAATAATCGACCTTAGAACTATCGTTCCTGTGGATTTCAATACTATTTCTGAAAGCGTAAAGCGAACGAATCGCTGCCTCGTTTTAACGGAGGAACCAGAAAACAACACTTTTGCCCAAGCTCTTACGGGCAGAATCGCAAAGGAGTGTTTCGAGTATTTAGATGCTGCACCTGACCTGATTGGTAGCGAGGATCTACCGGCAGTTCCCATGAATGAAAACATGGAGAAGGCATACCTTCCTAATGTGGGCAAGGTAGCCAAGCGCATAGGTAAACTACTTGATTACTAAGTTATATGAAAACTATTTGCATTTTTATAGCTGTTTGTTTTGCATTAAACCTTTCTGCCCAAACCCCTTCATATTCAATATCCTTCTCCTGCATCCCTTCGCACGAAAATGGATTCGCACCTTCCGAAGTCGAAGTTATTTCACATTCTGGTTCATTCAAAATCACGGAACACTCTGAAAGTGGAAAAACTCAATCCTTCCTCCTTTTAGGCGAAGCTATTGGAAGCGTAAATCAATTTACCTTTTTCGGAACACAGGTCGCTCTAACTGGCCCCATGCCTAAAGCGTCGGCAGACTCATCTACGAACTCAGTGTTTGGTCAAGATGCTATAGAGAGAGAAATTGCTGGCATTCGCTGCGTCTCCTGTGGCAAAAACAACTGGTGTGCTCCTTCATTGGGAGCTGCACCTGCAGGTTGGCCTGGAACAAGTATGCCACTTGAAGCGACAATCAAATACGGAGATATATCTTACTTGGTCGTTGCTACTTCTGTTACAATATTAACAGATAAGGATTTTAGACGTAGTGGCTCTCACGCCAATACTTTCAACATTGAAAAAGGAAGAACTGTTGTTGATGCAAAAGGTTTTGTTGAGTTATTTCAACTCTCCCCACCTGCCGAAGTTATACGTTACTAGACACTAGTAAATATTTTAGTTGAAAGACAACTCGAACTGTAGTCGAGCAAGGTAAGATTCTTCCATTCCCTCTTCTATAATTATGGAAAAGTCCGACTGTACTTTCAGGTTGTGACCGTCGATATATTTGGAAATGCCTAAAGTGTACATAGAAACATCATTTTGTGCTTGTATATATTCTGGTTCAACTAATTCTGGAGTAACTGAAGTAAATCTTGCAGCTAATTCCCAATCACTTGGGAATAGATATCCAGCCTGAATATTCAAAGCAGATCCAGTAATGAAATTATACTCTAGACCATTCGTTTCATCTATAAAAACAGAACTTCCATCAGATGATTTGATAGCATACTCAGACATAACCGAGAACCCCTTGTAGTTAAACATCATATCGGCAAAAATGGTTGACAATGTTCTTGTTTGGCTTAAAAAAGATCCTGTATTTCCTCTTGCTCTAGAAGCGTTATCATTATAATCATAAGATAATCCTAGAGATAATTTAGGTTTCTCTTCTCTTTTAATATCAGACCCGAAATAATCTCCCTTACTTGTAAAAGATCCCAATGGCAGAAGTTCTACTCTTCCAGTATAATCAAATCCACCGTCATTTCCTGTAGTGATATTCCTTCCCTCCCCTTGAGAAATAGAAACGATAGCTTTAGCTTTCATGTTGCCAATATTAAACTTTTGATGTAGTTGTACTCCCATGTCTCGATCAATATTGTAATTAGAGTTCAACAGAGATCTATCTACAAATTGGAGTTTAGCTGAGCTTATAACACGTTCTCTATTTCCAGGAAGTTTTGTCTGCCCAAACCACAAATGTGTATTTCCAGCTATTTCATATTTAACTACAGCATCGAGAATAATTCTTGCAGAATTCTTAGTTTGAGGGATAGGACTTCCGTGATCCCTATTTGTCAACCCCAACTCGACTTTATATTGAAATTTAGGATTGATTGCAACACCTTCGAACTTCAATCGAGCCCTTCTTACCAGAAGATTGGTTTCAACTTCCTCTCCCTGCATCTCAACCAATCCAAGATTTTGAATTCTCCCAGTAAATTTCATCGTAGATGAATTCTGAGCTATTTGAGCTGACAAATTATCAGTGAATACTGAAGAACACATGATAATTAGGACAACAAAAAATCTATTCATAATAATTATTTTTAAATTACTTATGCAAAAGAATAAATATAATCTTTTGTGAATGTTAAGATAAAGTTAAGTTAGCGTTAAGGTATCCCTAAATATTTATGTGTCTGCGTACTTAAAGACCAAACACTACCTTCTCCACTGCCTAAAAATTCCTTAATAATACCATGAACTTGTTCTTTTCTATCCCATTCAGGCTGTAGATATAGAAGAGTATCATCTTTTACATTTACCGCCTGTTCTCTTGCCCACTTAAGGTCGTGCTTATTGACAACTACAACCTTTAATTCATTTGCTTTTAAGTAGCTATCTGGTAGACATGCTTTGAATTTTTTTGGCGATAAGGTTATCCAATCAAAATCTCCTAAAATTGGGTGCGCTCCAGAAGTTTCAAGATGAATTTTTAACCCCTCTTTTTTAAGAGCCGTAGTTAATGGCTCCAGGTTGTACATACAAGGCTCTCCCCCTGTCACGACTACCATGGGTAAGCCACTGTTTTTTGCTCCTAAAACGAGTTCGTCGACTTTTAGATGTGGGTGATCTTCTACCTGCCAACTTTCCTTTACATCACACCATGAGCACCCCACATCACAACCGGCAAGTCTTATAAAATACGATGGAGAGCCTGTATACCTTCCCTCTCCTTGCAAAGTGGGGAAGACTTCCATTACTGGGTATGTGGTAAGTTCTGCCATATTATTAACTAACTACCTCTCCATCTAAATCGAAAGAGGTCGCTCCCGTAATTTTAACCTGAACGAAATCTCCAATTCTCAAATGAAGATCATCAGATACCGGAATTCTAACTTCATTATCTACATCTGGCGAATCAAATTCCGTTCTCCCAAGCCAAAATCCACCCTCACAACGGTCTATTAATACCTTAAATTCATTTCCAAGATAGCGGAGATTTAATTCTTCCGATATTCCAGCTTGAAGATCCATAACTTCCTCAACCCTTTTCTTTTTCAGCTCCTCTGGAACGTCATCTTCTAGTTTATAAGCATGGGTATTTTCTTCATGAGAATATGTGAAACACCCTAACCTCTCAAACTTCATGCGACCCATCCAATCTAAAAGGTTTGCATGATCTTCATCTGTTTCTCCAGGAAACCCAACTATCAAAGTAGTTCTAATCGCAATTCCAGGAACTGTTTCTCGAATATCTGCAAGCAATTTTTCAGTTTTCTCCTGAGTAATACCCCTACGCATAGCCTTCAAAATAGAATCACTTGAGTGTTGTAGAGGCATATCTAAATAATTACAGACTTTGTCAGACTCAGCCATTACTTTAAGGACGTCCATGGGAAATCCCGATGGAAAAGCATAGTGTAGCCTGATCCATTCTATGCCTTCTACTTTGTCTAATGAACTTATTAAGTCAGCTAAACGTCTTTTCTTATATATATCAAGACCGTAGTAAGTTAAATCTTGAGCAATAAGTATTAATTCACGTACTCCTTGAGCTGCAAGTGCTTCAGCAGACTTTACAATCTCTTCGATGGGAGTTGAAACGTGCTTACCTCGCATGAGTGGTATTGCACAAAAAGCACAAGGACGATCACAACCCTCAGCTATTTTCAGATAGGCATAGTGAGCTGGAGTAGTCAGCAATCTCTCCCCAACTAGTTCTTTCTTATAATCTGCACGAAGGGTTTTTAAAAGACGTGGAAGGTCACGGGTGCCAAACCAAGCGTCAACCTCAGGAATCCCATCTGCCAATTCGTCTGCGTATCGTTGAGAGAGACATCCCGTAACATATACTTTTTCAACTGAACCTTCTTTTTTTGCATCAGCAAAACGCAAAATCATATCTATACTCTCTTGTTTTGCAGACTCAATAAAACCACATGTGTTTATCACTACTATTCCGAAATCATCTTTACTAGCCTCGTGCTCAACCTCAAAATCATTTGCTTTAAGCTGGGTCATAAGCTGCTCAGAATCATACATATTCTTTGCGCAACCTAACGTTACAACATTTACTTTTCTTGGATTTGATGACCTAGCTCTCATTCTGAACTTGTATGATTATTTCTCGTCTAAAGATTCGGGTAGTAAAGAATCAATAAATTCTAATGGATGAAAATCCTGTAGATTCTCCATCTTCTCTCCTACTCCTATGTAGTGTACTGGAATTTTAATCTGATCACAGACCGCAAGCACAGCTCCGCCTTTTGCAGTTCCATCTAATTTAGTTAAAATTAGACCTGTAATATCTGTGGCTTTAGAAAATTGTATGGCTTGAACAAGTGCGTTTTGGCCTGTTGAACCATCTATAACTAACCAAACCTCATGAGGCGCACCAGGAACTATCTTATCCATAACCGTCTTAATTTTCGTCAGTTCAGACATAAGTCCAACCTTATTATGCAGACGTCCTGCCGTGTCAACAATCACAACATCAATATCATTCGCTTTTGCTGACTCCAGAGTATCGTACGCCACTGCTGCAGGGTCTGCGCCCATACCTTGAGAAATAACTGGCACCCCAACTCGATCACCCCAAATTTTCAATTGATCTACGGCTGCCGCTCTAAAAGT
>DQKQ01000024.1 GCA_015660615.1 Flavobacteriales bacterium | reverse complement strand
TGTTGAAGTAAATGGTGTACTTCAACTTGGAGGAGTTGAATTCCGCGAGGGTACGACGTATAGAAAGGGAGATGTAATTCTCAGTCTCGACGATACAGAGTCAAGAGCAAACCTGAAGGGAGCTCGTTCTAAATTTGTTCAACTTGTTACCGGTATGCTCGCTAGTATTAAGATAGATTTTCCTGAAAGATCTGGGGTTTGGGATAAATATGTAGCAAGTATAGACGTGTCAAATGCACTTCCAGAATTACCTAAATCGGCGACTGATAGAGAGGGGTACTTTGTTGTCAACAGAGGCGTAGAGGCTAGTTTCCATACTATCAAAGCGTCAGAAGACAGAGCTTCTAAGTTCATCATTAGAGCACCTTTCGACGGGTTTGTAGCTAAGGCGATGGTGAGGCCAGGATCACTAGTTCGCGCTGGTCAGCCAGTTGGCTTATTCGTTGGAACTGGTGTTTACGAAATTAAGACGGCGGTTCATGAAAGGTATTTAAAGTCTTTAAAGATTGGAGCTGAAGTTGTTTTTGAAGATGAGAATGGTTTGAGAGTTGCAGAAGGCAAGGTGGATAGAGTTTCGAGTAACGTTAACTCTACCACTCAATCTGCAACGGTATTTTGTAAAGTGAATGAATCGATGGATGGCGAGATGAGAGACGGGAGATATTTATCTGGATTTATTTCAGCTTCTGAAATAAAAAATGTGGTTGAAATTTCTCTTAATTTATTTGATTCCGAAGGTGACATCTTTGAAGTAAGGTCAGGTAAGCTTCAGAAAATAAATACGAATCAAGAATTCCTGTCGATAAAAACACTCATAGTTTCTGGAATCCCAGACGGGACAGTAATCTTGAGTGAACCTATTGTGGGAGCATATGGGGGGATGGAAGTTACGGGTACCGAAAGCGGACAATAGTCATGAGAAATGTCATAAAATTTTTCATTCAGCACCACATTGTTGGAGACCTCTTAATGCTGTCTATTTTGGTTTTTGGTTTTGTAGGAATGTCGAATTTGCGGTCGAACTTCTTTCCAGAAATTGATTCGAAACTCATCGCCATTCAAGTTGTATATCTCGGAGCTTCACCTGAAGAAATTGAGGATGGAATAGTTGCGAAGATCGAGGAGAATCTTCAAGGCATAGCGAATATTGATCTTGTTACTTCTACCTGTACAGAGAACGCTGGGAGTATTCTTGTAGAAGTTCGTACAGCAAATAAAACAGATCAAGCGCTCCAAGATGTAAAGAATGCCGTAGATAAAATCGCGTCTTTTCCTGCCGGTATGGAGCCTCCGATTATCTTCAAGCAGGAACCAGAAAATATTGCAATTATTTTTGCAGTTACAGGATCCCCAGATCTACACCTTCTAAAATCTGAGGCAAGAAAAATAGAGTTAGATCTACAAACTTCGAATGATATTTCTCAAATTTACCTGTCGGGATTTCCAGATGAGGAAATTGAGATATCTGTTAGAGAAAATAGCTTAAGTGAGTTAGGGATAAGCATTTCCCAGGTAGCTCAAGCCGTCCGGACTACTAATATCGAGACGACAGGTGGAATAATTAAGGGAGATAAGGAGGAGCTTATAATTCGTGGGAGATATAAGGAATACACTGCAACAGAACTCAAGGATATAGTAATAAGAGCTGATAGAGATGGCAGGATTATTAGATTATCAGATTTAGCAGATGTTACTGATAAGTGGGCTGACGGAGATCCGTCTAGAAACTGGTTTAATGGAAAACCATCGGTTTCAATTACTGTTAATAGTCTCAATACGGAGTCTATTCTTGACGTGACGGAATATGTGAGATCTTATATAGATGCATATAATGCGAGGGGAGGAGATTTGAAGATCGATATTGTCTTAGATCAATCGGTGGTTCTAAACCAGCGTATTGATCTGTTGGTAAATAATGGGGTGATTGGGTTTCTTCTTGTGTTGCTTTTCCTTGCGCTATTCTTAAACCTAAGACTGGCATTCTGGGTTGCTCTTGCCATACCAGTATCTTTTGCTGGAATGTTTGTTTTTGCTAATATGGCAGGTATTACAATTAATGTGATCAGTCTTTTCGGAATGATACTCGTTATAGGAATCCTTGTGGATGACGGAATCGTGATTGCAGAGAATATATATCGGAAGTTCGAACGTGGATACTCGCGTCTTGATGCGACAGTTGAAGGAACTATGGAGGTTCTTCCTGCCGTTTTCTCTGCCATAGTAACCACTGCAATCGCTTTCTCCTCTTTCTTTTACATTGAAGGTACACTCGGAGACTTTTTCCAGGATATGGCAGTCGTCATTATATTAACCCTCATATTCTCTCTAATAGAAGGAGCTTTTATTCTTCCGGCTCACATCGGAAACTCTAAAGCTCTAAGGAGAGAATTTAAACCAAACAAACTAGAGCGCGTAATGCGAAAAGTCCTCAACGGATTTCGCGATACTTTTTATGCTCCACTGCTAAAATTTACCATACGCCGTCCTTGGATTTCCTTCAGTGTAATATTTTCTATTTTCCTAATCACTGTTCCAGGTCTTATAGGTGGAGGATTCGTTAAAACTACATTCTTTCCTTTTATAGAAGGAGATAACCTTAACGTAACCCTAACAATGCAAGCTGGAACAAGAGAGGGGATCACACTTGAAAAGTTAAACAGAATTGAAAAAGCTGTTTGGGAAGTTAATGACGAGTTCAACTCAGAACGCAATGACAGCCTAGAGACAATTATGTCTATTGATAAAAAAGTAGGGCCCAAAGCACATTTAGGCTCTCTCAATATTCAGTTTTTAGATGGAGAAAATCGTGGCATTCAAAGCACGGAGATCACTTCTAGAATCCGAGAAAAGGTAGGTGTTGTTTATGGTGCTGAGAACCTTAGTTTTGCTGCATTCTCTCCATTCGGTAGAGCGGTTTCGGTTTCACTTTTAGGCAACGACCTTGAAACCCTAGAGGCTGCTACAAATGAACTTAAAGTTGAAATGGAAAAGCGTGATGATTTGAAAGATATCTCAGATAGCAACCAGGAGGGACTTCAGGAAATCAGTGTCACTCTTCTGCCTCGTGCTTATCATCTTGGCTTTAATGAGGGAGAAATTTTATCCCAAATACGTCAAGCCTTTTATGGTTTGGAGGTGCAAAGGCTACAAAGAGGACGTGACGAAGTTCGCGTGTGGGTTAGACTCGACGAGCGCGACAGGGCTTCTATTGGCTCACTTGAAAATTTTCGACTCCGCACTGTAACAGGAGATGAGATCCCTTTCACAGAAATATGTAAAATCAACGTAGAACGAGGAATCTCGGCAATTAATCGCATCTATGGAATGCGTGAAGTTCAAGTTTCCGCGGATTTAGCAACTCCTAAATCAAGTGCGACAGACATCGTTTCAGAACTTAAGTCAGTAATAGTTCCAGCTATTTTAACTCGGTATCCCAATGTTCGTGCGAGTTATGAAGGACAAAACCGCGAAGTGTCAAAGTCGCAAACCTCTATCATCAAGGTAATGCCCATAATTTTAGCCTTGATGTTCTTAGTGATCGTTCTCACATTTAGATCCCCATTACAGGGATTAGCGGTTTTCGCACTTATACCATTTGGCTTAGTAGGAATTAGTTTGGGCCACTGGCTGCTTGGAGCCCAACTGAGTTTATTCTCCTTCCTTGGGTTGCTTGCACTTATTGGAATTCTTGTAAACGATGCTCTAGTTTTTGTAGCTGCATATAATAGCTATTTAAAGGATGGGATGAGTGTAAACAAAGCTATTTGGGAATCTGGAATGAATAGATTCCGTCCCATAGTACTAACCTCAGTGACTACCGTTGCAGGTCTTGCTCCTTTAATGCTCAATAAAAGTTTCCAGGCCCAATTCCTAATCCCTATGGCAATATCAGTTGCATTCGGACTCCTCTTTGTGACGGTAATTATCCTAATTCTTTTACCTGTCTACTTGAAGTGGATTAATCCATTGCATAGAAGTTGGATATGGATTTCAGATGGCAGATGGCTATCGTCTAAAGATGCTGAACCTTCAATCCGAGAAAAGCACCATGCTGCATCACTGGAATCAGAACTCGGTGTAATGTCTAACACCGAAGACCTAGCAGAAAAATGAAAACTTCAATCTATCTCTCGCTAGCAGTTATAGTCATGCTCTTTTCGATTACGAGCTTGAGTGCTCAGGTAATTTCGTCTGCACCACTTAGCCTAGATGAAGCTATTAATCGAGCTCTCGAGTCGAACTTCGGCATTAGGACGGCTCACCTGCGCACCGAAGCTTCAGCAACTAGCAATAGTTGGGGCGCTGCTGGAGCACTTCCTAACCTTTCCACTTTCGTTACGGGATCCACTTCTGTTTCAGACCAAACGGAGAATCCCACATCATTTATCCAGGAGAAATTTGAAACGGACGGTATCAACGCTGGTGTAAATTTTAATTGGACTTTATTTAATGGCATGGGAATGTTTACTTCAAAGTCGCGTCTCGACCTTCTAGAGTCTCAGTCAGAAGGTCAAGCTACACTCATTATCGAACAAACTGTTGAAGCTGTTGATAGAACCTATCATAACGTACTTCTTCAAACAGAACTTCTCAGTGTACTCGCCGAGTCTATGTCGCTAAGCCGCCAGCGCCTTAAAGAGATTAAATTAAGTGAATCTTACGGAGCTGCCGGCACCTTTGATCGATTACAGTTTGAAAATGCAATTCTCGCTGATAGTACATCGTGGCTTCAACAAGGAGTCGCAGTTAAATCGGCGTTTCGCAACCTCAATCTCTTAATGGGTGATGCCGAGAGCTTTCTTTGGACTCTGACAGATAAACTTATTTCTCCCCCGGATCTACCAAGTTCCACAGATATAAGTAGATCAGTTTTATTAGACAACACGAGCTTACAAAATGCTTTACTATCAGAGAGCATCTCTCAAAGTGGAGTGAAGCAAGCTCAAGCCTTCCTCTATCCGGTACTTGGATTAAACGCTTCTTTCTCTAATGCTTTTTCTAAGTTTTCATCAGAAGAAACAGATTTAGAAGCTTCTGGTCGTTCCGTTAATACCTCAGCTCTTCTAACTCTCAACTTCAATCTGTTAAATGGAGGTGCCACACGTCGTTCTATTTCTCTCGCAAAAATCCAAGCAGATATTGCCGTCTTAGATGTAGAAAACACTAGATATCAAGTGAGCTCTATCGCAAACAACGCCTACGATAGATACACGCTAGGGGCTTCTGTTCACGACCTATGTGTTCAAGCTACTCGAAACGCGACAACATCATTAGAGATCGCTGAGAGCTCTTATAAAAACGGTGTAATCAACGCCCTCGACTATAGAGCTCTAGAAGTTGCCCTGCAAAGGGCGAGAGTAAATGAACTTAGCGCTCTCCTTCTTTGGCGTGGAGCGTACGTTGAAGTTCAGAGACTTATGGGAGCACTCAGAGCGCCATTAATGGCTGAGTGATTTCGAAAGTCAGTAAAGTAAATTATTAGTAGTCGAGATTAGAGCCCAGACTGAGCAAGATATCTTTCTCGTTTTGCTGCTACTAGGTCGGCTGCAACCATTTCTGAGCAGAGGTCTTGCCAAGGAGTTGTAGCTTTCCATCCTAGATTTGTATGAGCTTTAGATGCATCACCTACCAATGTGTCAACTTCTATTGGTCGGTAATATCGAGGGTCTATTTTTACAAGTATAGATCCTGAATCTTTGCAGATACCACACTCATCACCTCCCGTTCCTTGCCAACGCAACGAAACTCCCGTTTCAGCGAAAGCCTTCTCGGTGAACTCACGTACTGAAATCTGAGTTCCGGTAGCTAGAACATAATCGTCCGGCACGTCTTGTTGCAGCATTAGCCACATACCTTCAACAAAATCTCGAGCGTGACCCCAATCACGTCTTGCATCTAAATTACCTAGATATAGACAGTTCTCGAGTTTTTCAAAAATTCTAGCTGCAGCTCTAGTAATTTTTCGGGTAACAAAGGTTCCGCCTCTTACAGGGCTTTCATGGTTGAACAGGATGCCGTTTGAGGCGTGTATTCCATAAGTTTCACGGTAATTTTTCACAATCCAAAACGCATATAGTTTTGCTACTCCATATGGAGACCTTGGATAGAATGGAGTGGTTTCGCTTTGAGGAGTTTCTTCGACTTTTCCAAAGAGCTCAGAAGTGCTTGCTTGGTAGAAGCGACAAGTTTTTTCAAGCTTTAGAATTATTATTGCTTCAAGAAGTCTAAGTGTGCCTAATGAGTCAACATTAGCCGTGTATTCTGCAGTTTCGAAGCTGACTTGGACGTGGCTTTGGGCTGCAAGATTGTAAATCTCATCAGGCTGAACCTCTTGTACGATACGAATTAGATTCGTTGCGTCCGTCATATCGCCATAATGTAGTTT
>DQKQ01000266.1 GCA_015660615.1 Flavobacteriales bacterium | reverse complement strand
CCTATGCCTTAGCTTTATAGAGGAGGCTAATCTGTGGTGCCCGTCTGCCAAGTACAGCTTGTTTAATGGGCTTAAAGCTTCCGTTAGTGCTGGGTTTAATTCAGGATTCACATTCCAAACAGAGTGCCTTATATAATCTGTCGTTGAGAAATCGCAATCTGCTTCTCGAGAATTGACCACTTCAGAAATACATCTGTCTAGCTCGGCTTCACCTGGATGATTTGACGGTCTTGCACATAAAATTGGCTCAGCATGAA
This sequence comes from Flavobacteriales bacterium, assembly GCA_015660615.1. GTDB lineage: Bacteria > Bacteroidota > Bacteroidia > Flavobacteriales_D > Sanyastnellaceae > UBA974. Next base: position 2,244 of record DQKQ01000266.1, on the reverse strand, counting down.
ATCCCACACATTCTAAGTAATCAGAAAATAAATCTTCACGTTTTTTCAGTGTGAGTTCGTGAGTTAAAAGAGCACCTTCCTCGCATTTAGGCAGGTCGAGTAAAGCAACTATTCCAGTAAAAGAATGAGTAGGGGAGATTTGGCGATAGATGACATAGCATGCATTATCACCACCTACTAACCAACCATTTTTTAAAAACTCATCGTAGACAGTTCTAATCTCTCTAAAATATTCCTTAGAGCCCCTATTCGCATCTAATTCCTTATCTGTATCTGGGTTTATTACTTGTAGATAGCTATATGGATTGCGGGTAAGTTTGTCTTTCAATTCCGACTTTTCGTAGCTTATATATGATCGTGAAGCTACAAGGTGAGCAAGATGTCTTGGCGGCTGAATTAATCTGAACGGTCTAACGAGATTAGGCATTGCTTAAACCTTTGATTAGTATAAATAGAGTTACGCGGAGGCTATTTCCGCAATTTGTGAAGCCAATTCTAAACCAATTCTATCTTGGGCTTCACTTGTAGCAGCTCCTGTGTGAGGCGTAAGAGAGATAGCTGGGTGAGAAAGTACATCTATACGCGGGTTGGGTTCACCTACGAAAACGTCAAGTGCTGCACCACGAAGTTTACCAGAATCTAAAGCACGAAGGAGTGCATCTTCGTCTACGATTCCACCTCGAGCTGCGTTTATAAGAAAAGCGCCTTGTTTCATTAGTTTAAACTGCTCTTCACCGATTATTGCTTTCCCATCTTCTTGTGCAGGGGTATGCAGGCTTATCATATCCGACTCTTTTAGTAGATCTTCCATAGATATAAGAGGACAATCGACAGATATGATATCCCCGTTGATTTCAAGCTCTACTATACCATTTGATGCCTGTATATCGGTAGCAATCACTTTCATACCACAACCCAGTGCGTAAGAAGCAAGCGAACGACCGATTCTCCCAAACCCTAAAATACCTAAAGTTTTCCCCCTTAATTCAACTCCTTTCCCATAAGCTTTCTTTAGAGATTTAAACTCTACAGCTCCTTCCAAAGGCATTGTTCTGTTGCTTGCGTGAACAGAGCGAGAAAGAGCAAAGAGGTGACCCATTACAAGTTCAGCTACACTTTGAGAAGATGCTGCAGGAGTATTGAAAATTGTGAGACCATTATCTCTACCGTATTGAACGTCAATATTATCCATTCCTACTCCGCCACGTCCCACAAACTTGAGTGTGGGGCAAGCGTCCATAAGTACTTGTCTAATTTTTGTTGCGGATCTAACTAAAACTCCATCAACTTTATTATCGTTAATATAAGCTTCGAGCTTATCTGCTTCGATAAAGTCGGTAGTTACATTGTGTCCTGCCTCTTTTAGAGCCTTCAGGCCTGAAGGACTTATTCCGTCGTTAGCTAAAATATTCATTTTTATTTTTTAGATAGTTCTCTCGAATTCTTTCATTACATCTACTAAAACCTTTACGCTTTCAAGAGGAAGAGCGTTGTACATTGACGCTCTATATCCGCCTATACTTCTGTGACCGTTTATCCCGCTCACTCCTGCCTCAGCCCAAGCAGCGTTGAATTTCTCCTTGTGATTGTCGTCAATGAGCTGAAATGTAGCGTTCATCGTAGAGCGGCTATTCGTCTCGGCGTAACCAGTAAATAATTCGTTTCTATCGATCTCTCCATAAATAAGTTCTGCCTTTGCATTGTTCCGAGCTTCGATAACATCTATTCCTCCGAGATTTTTAAGCCAACGCAAGGTTAATAAAGTTGTGAAAACTGAAAAAACAGGAGGGGTGTTGAACATGCTGTCCTTAGAAAGATGTACACCTAAATCTAAATAAGATGGAATATTTCTCCCGGTCTTTCCCAGCGCCTCTTTATCTATTGCGTACATGACGGTTCCGGCGGGTCCCATATTCTTTTGGGCTCCTGCATAAATAAGCTTAAAAGGAGTTGAGTCAAACTTCTTGCTCATGATGTCGGAACTCATGTCAGCGACTAGAGGAACACCCGCTTCAGTGGGGATGTGCTTATACTGCGTGCCGAAGATCGTGTTGTTCGTCGTGTAGTGAAAGTAGCTGTGCTTAGAATCCACAGATGGGGTATGAGGAATGGCATTGTAGCCGGAATCTTTCGAGCTGCCCACGACTTCAATGTCACCGAGGTGCCGGGCTTCCTTAATAGCCTTAGCTGCCCAAGTACCTGTATCAGTATAAGCAGCAGATCCACCTTCAGGGATGAGGTTGT
>DQKQ01000280.1 GCA_015660615.1 Flavobacteriales bacterium | reverse complement strand
GTATTAACCCTGACAGAGTTTACAGTACTGGCATGTCTAACGGAGGGTATATGAGCTTCCTTCTTGCATGCCAAATCAGTTCCAAGATCGCTGCCATAGCTTCTGTAACGGGCTCTATGACGCCATTAACGTATAACGAGTGCGACCCAGATCACCCCACTCCAGTGTTACAAATACATGGCACGACTGACGAAACGGTTCCATACGAAGGAGGTGCTGGCTGGTCGGAATCTATACCTGATGTTCTAGATTACTGGATAAACCACAACAACTGTGATACAGAAGCGATTGTCACTCCGTTTGAAGACATAGACTCTAGTGACGGATCTACGGCGGATCATTACCTTTGGAATTCAGGCGATAACGGCGTCACAACCGAGCATATCAAAATTGCAGGAGGGGGACACGATTGGCCTGGAGCTTGGGGGAATATGGATATAAATGCCAGTATTGAAGTTTGGAAATTCTTTATGCGATTTGATATCAACGGCAACCTAGATTCTTCAGTCAACGATGTTGTTGAAATCGATAACGCGAGGACACTCCTGAAGGTCGTAGACATCCTAGGTCGAGAGACTAGAGAAGTGAAAAGTCAGATGCTGTTTTACATCTTTTCTGACGGAACTACGGAAAAAATGTTTTTTACAGAGTAATCTTGTAAGTCAATCTCTATATACAAGGCTTCAATATTCCCCTCGGAAATAGATCTTCCACCGATTTTCTTTGTCATACAAGATTAAACATAGGCAGGAAATGAATCGTACGCGTCAGACAGATACAGAAGAAAGGTTCAATGCCATCTCTCATGGAATTACTGCTCTGGCTGCAATAGTGGGTTTTGTGATATTAGTGATTCTTGGAAATTATTCTGAGAAGAGTTTTACGCTTTTTAGTGCAATTATTTATGGTTTAAGTCTTGTTTCTCTCTTTACTTTTTCGACGTTATATCATGGATTAAGAAATGAAAAGGCAAAGAAAGTATTTCAAATACTAGATCATTGTGCGATATATATACTCATTGCTGGATCGTATACCCCTGTACTCTTAGTTTCTATAGGTGGAACAACTGGCTGGGTGATTTTCGGAGTACAGTGGACGGTTGTATTAATCGGTATTGTAATTAAAATCTTCTATACTGGAAAATTCGACAATATTTCAACTCTTATGTATGCGGTTATGGGATGGATGATTGTGATTAGATGGCAGGAGCTTGTAGACTCTATTCCCGGTGCGGCTTTAACTCTTTTAATTGCTGGCGGTATTTCATATACTGTCGGTATCGTTTTTTATTTGATTGGTACAAGGATAAAGTTCTCACACTTTATGTGGCATTTGTTTGTGATTGCAGGTAGCTTGTTTCATTACATCATGATCGTTGAATATGTAATTGTATAATTAGCGAATAGTAGCTGCTGTGCTATCTTCACGGACATAAAAAAACATCATATATTTAGATGATTCAAAAATTTAACAAACGCAATTTACTCATAGCTTTTCTTGCTGTATTTGCACTTATTCAGTTTAAGGTGATCGATAAATCTCCGATTGAAATTAATCCGGAATCGGACTTCTTAATGATCGAACAAGCTCCAAAGGAGGTGGTAGAATTAATACAAACATCTTGCTACGACTGTCATTCTAACCTGACAACTTACCCTTGGTACAGTAATATAGCGCCCGTGAGTTGGTGGTTAAAGGGGCACATAGATAATGGCAGAGGTAAATTAAATTTTTCTGAATGGGACAGTTACTCTCTCGAGGAAAGTGATACTTTAAAAGTCAAGAGTGCTAATATGATAGAAAAGAATTGGATGCCGATTTTAACATATAAAATCATTCACAAAGAATCGAGGTTGAGCGACGAACAGAGAGCTCTGCTTATAGGTTGGTTAAAAAAGTAATCTTCCACCCATTTAGAATATATATTTGGGAACCATGAAACACCTTCTTAACGTCTTATTTTACGTTGTCATATCATTAATGGCAAGTAACACCCTAGCCCAAACCTTTGTTGTTCAACCTTACCTGCAAGATGCCACACCCAATTCGATATGGATTATGTGGGAAACTTCAGCAGGGGAAGAGTCGGTAGTAATGTGGGGTCTAGATGAGACCCTTGGGATTTACACTATCGGAACTTCATTTAGTTCTGTAGGATCTGCCATGATGCACGAGGTCCAGATTACGGGGTTAGAAAGGTTTACAACGTATTACTATCGAGCTGTAACAGGGCAGGCAAGTTCTCAGGTTCAGTCATTTAAAACCCCGCCTTTTGCTTCAGATGAGCAGTCCTTTAGATTTGTCGCGATGAGCGATATGCAGAAAAGCAGTGCCGACCCGCTTAAGTATGATGAGGTAATACACGATGGAGTTTTAGATTATTTAGAACAGAACCTTACAGGTGTAGCATCTGAGGATTTGGCGCTTGTTTTGATTCCAGGTGACCTCGTGGATTCAGGAAATTCATATGATCAATGGGAGGAGGATTTTTTTCAGTATTCTACGGACCTTTTCGGCAAAGTGCCCGTATATCCTGTTTTAGGGAACCATGAATCGAATACACAGTACTATTTCCAGTATTTCCATCTGCCTCAGAATGGAACGGATGGATATGAAGAGCACTGGTGGTGGAAGGATTATGGAAATGTGAGGTTTATAGGCCTGGATTCAAACGGACCCTACGATGGGGACGTCCAGTTAGATTGGTTAGATGGTGTTTTAGAAAATACCTGTCAAACAGATTCTATAGACTTTGTGTTTGCAGAAGTGCATCATCCCTATAAATCGGAGCTTTGGACTCCCGGGGAGAGCGATTTTACAGGAAGTGTTGTTTCGAAAATGGAAGCTTTTTCCGAAGATTGTGGGAAACCAAGCATACACTTTTTTGGTCATACCCACGGGTATTCGAGAGGTCAGTCGCGAGATCACAAACACGTTTGGATTAATGTGGCTACTGCTGGTGGCGCAATAGATTATTGGGGAGATTGGCCTCAATTAGACTACGATGAATTCTCCGTGTCTGAAGACGATTGGGGATTTGTACTGGTGGAAGTAGAGGCAGGGGATGAACCTAAGTTTTCTGTGAAGAGGTTAAGTAGAGGAGATGGAAATGTAGATTTAGATAACGCAGTAACCGATAGCTTTTCAGTGAGTAAAACAGATTATATGATCACAACTCCCACTACGATTTATCCCGTAGATATTCAGGTAGCTCCCGAGTGTGTAATACTTCGTGGATCATCTTTCGAAATAGAAGAGATGCACGGAGCGTCGCATTGGCAGGTGACTGAAACTTCAGGAGAGTATAGCGATCCCCTTGGAGAGGTTTGGGAACAATTTGAAAACTTATATTTTAATGTAGACACCCAACAAGGGGAGCTTATTACAGAAGAGTACATATCGGGCATGCCAGAGAACACACAATTGTGGTGGAGAGTAAGGTACAGAGATAAGGAGTTAAATTGGAGTGACTGGAGTGACGAAGCAGCTTTTTCTACGGGAGCATCTTCTATGAGTGACAACTTGTTAGAAAACCCTGGGGCTGAGCAGGGTCTGAGTTCTTGGATAATAGACCAAGGCGTTTGTGAAGCGATGCTTGCAGGAGATTGTGCCGGAACGAATCCCAATTCTGGAGAATATTATTTCTGTGTTGGAGGTCTGTGTACAGAAAGCCCAGTAGCCATCATGCACCAAGACATTGATGTAACCTTATATTCAGATTCTATTGATTTGGGAGTGCTAGAGGTAAGCTTCGGGGCAATGATGTCAGACTGGAGCGGAGCTGATCTCCCTGAGATGCGATTGCGATTTTTAACCTTAGGCGGTGCTGAAATAGGCAGTACGGATTACTATGAGGGACCCTATACAAGTTGGACTTTCGTGGGAGACAATCTTGAAGTGCCAGCTTTAACTCGCATTATAAGATGCGAACTCAAAGGAACCCGCAATGAAGGAATAGATAATGATTCATACTTCGATGATGTTTTTGTAAAAGTGGGGAGCCAAACTTTATGCGAGGATGCCCCAGTGAACCTCAACACTATATCTCCACAAGTCACGACCCTGCACTCTTTTCCCAATCCTGCAATTGATGAAGTAGCAATTGAGTTAGGTACACTTTCAGGTGACGGTATTAAAGTCAGGATGTTTGATTCTGCTGGTAGAAAAGTCATGCCAGAAATGAAGATTATGCCAGATAAAGCCATTATATATAGAGGGAATTTATCAAACGGAAACTACCAAGTGCTAGTTATTAATCAGGACGGAAAGTCAGGCAGCGTGACGTTCGTATTTGAATAAAGACGGGTTAGAATTGTTCTACATCTCACTCTGTCGTATATTTAAGCATGCACTCAAATAACCATATCTCTGCTCTGATTATAGGTTTCGCTAGCATTTTCGTTTTTACGACGACTTTTGCGCAACACACCCCCCAAACAACATACAAAACGGCATCAGAGCCATATAAGTGGGCTCAACTCATGTACGAAAACCCCACTGAGGTTGAAGAGATTCGTGCAGGTTATGAAACATGGCGTTTAGCCAATCCAGAAACAAAGAATCAACACTCTCAATACTATAAGAGGTGGATGCGTCAAGTACAATGGCCGTTAAATAAACCAAGTGAAGAGTACCTAGCAAAATCTGCTATAGCGAGTACTTCTAGTTCAGGAAATTGGACTCAACAAGGTCCCTGGCATTACGACCCAGAAGTAGCGATGTATTTTGAAGTTCAATCTCCGGGTGCTTGCCATGTATACACTGTAGAACAAGCCCAATCCAACCCTGATATCGTTTATTGCGGTACAGCAACTGCAGGGATGTATCGATCTGAAAACAAAGGATTAAATTGGAATTTAATCTCGGGAGATCTTCCAGTCACAGGAGTCTATAGCATCGCAATATCACCTTCTGATGCAGATGTGATTTTTCTTGGCTCTAGCAATGGTGATCTATACAAATCTAATGATGCTGGGATGACCTGGGATGTGTGTGGTAACGCGTCTTACCAGTCTTCTTCTAGATGGTACAGGACCATCATATTTTGTGAAAATGGTATCCTGGCCGCGACAAATGACGGCCTTTGGTTCTCAGAAGATTTGGGAGATTCCATGCAATTAATTCAGGCAGGAGAATTTATGGAACTAGAACAACACCCCACAGACCCATCTGTTTTATATGCAGTAAAACTTCAGGGTTCAGAAACGATATTCATGAAATCTGTTGATGGTGGTCTCAGTTTCTCTAATTCTGGAGTGGGGAGTGGATGGCCCATTATTGAAGGAGGTGATGAACAAAAAAGAACAGAGATATCAGT
>DQKQ01000147.1 GCA_015660615.1 Flavobacteriales bacterium | reverse complement strand
ACCGCTGCGCGGTGTATATGATACCACGGCCTCGAACCGGAAGGGATCTGTGACCCACCTAAGAAAAGTGCTAATTTGGAGAGCAATTTCCGTCATTATAACATTGGCTATAACGTGGGCGTGGACTGGCGATATGCGCGCGGCCTCCGGACTCACAATCTTGCTCCAGGTAGCATTGCTTGGAGCTCATTGGGTTTTTGAAGACTGGTGGCTTAAGGTTACTGTCGATAAACTTTTGGGCCCGGCGAAAAAACGGCCTGGCGGCCGTGAGGAAGCATGAAAAAGAGCGGCGCCCCAGAAGAAGGAGATTTGGTAAAGATTCGCCAGGGTGTGGAGCACCCGGATTATACGGATTGGTCGACTTATGATGGAACTTACCTGGTGGTTGGCGAACGAGGCATTGATGTTCAGCTTCTCGAGCTGGTTGAAGGTGAGCCTCCCATGTGGATTCGTAGAGACCACTTAGATATCATTCAACCTCGCTTAACTAGCGTTTAAACAAAACTTGTAATCAGTTCATAACTTTTTGCGGCGTTTCTGTGAAAAAGCGCTCTGAATATGGTATAATAGAACTATAAGGATAAAGAATAAGCATCATCATGAACATTCGGACTTCAACACTAGACGGAGAAACTCTCGTCATTGAGATCGAAGACGGCGACACAGGTTCTGTGGTTGACCTCATGAATGCACGAGAAAATGGATTTGCCCTTTTTGGTGAAGACATTGAAGCACCCATAGCTGTGGTGGACGGAAGACTTTTCAGAAAGTCATGGTTTACTGCTGACCACCTTCTGGCGATCGAAGCTCATGAGCTCGGTCACATCCACATGGAATCGATTGAAGAGCCAGTTGCAGAACGAGAGGGCATTAGACTTCTAGAGTCTGCCGGTCGCATAGTCGCTGCCAACATCTTAAAAGAGCGGGGCATTGCATGAAACCTGGCGATATTGTAATTCACAAGCATTGGAAAATTCCCGTAATATTGGTATCCAAGCACGCAATGAAAAATCCGCCCAGAGTTTACTGGGAGGTACTGGCCGACGGCGACATAGAACTCATTAAAGAAAACGAAGTTGAAAAATCTCATGAAAGTCGGTGACCTGATAAGAATCAAGAATCCGTTCCTCCACCCAGTTGGAGCGTACCACAGTCATTTGTTTGATGAGATTATGATCGTGACAGAGATAGATTACTGCGGAATGAGTGAGATTGAGCCAATTATCGAGTGTGTCTCTACTTCCGGCCTTCAACGGTTTCCTGCAGAAGATATGGAGTTAATCGATGGAAGTTGGTGATTTAGTAATAAGGAAGATTGTGTCGGAAGATGAAGGTATTCTCCGAAGTCTAGCTGCCAAGAAAAACCGAGAGGAACTTGGTCTCGGCATCATTCTTTCGAAACAGATGGCAGGAAGCGAACCGGTTCATCCCTGTATCACTGTACTCTATCCGAAACTTGGAAGGGTGTATGATATCGCAGAATCGCTAATGGAGGTGATCAGTGAAAGTCGGTGATCTAGTAAAGTATATGAGCCGCACCATATTAATTGTGGGTACATGTCCCGTAGATGCCGCGGGGAATAAATGGATTCTTGGAATAGAGTGTGGAGAAACTGAAGTGGGTAAGTATCGACAAAGTGTATTAAGAGTGATCGATGCGTAAGAAGTTCAAAGTAGGAGATAAGGTTAAGCTTAGAAACTACAGGAGCTGGGGTTTGTGTGAGATCACTAGCATTTATAAAGAAACTCCCAGAAAATATACTGTAAGACTTCTAGACGTTGACTGTACGGCATATTGGTGCAGAATAAAGGGCAACGAACTTTTGGAAGTAAAGCGAAGAAGAAATCGCCGAACCCGAGGTGATCAGTGAAGGTGGGTGATCTAGTGCGATGTAATTTTCAACCGAAGTGTGGCGGGTATGACAGCAAAAAGCAGCGTCTTCTGCCAATGGAACACACTATTAAGGGAGAAGTTGGTTTCATCATCCTCATCAACCGACAGCACCACACCGTTATGTTTCCGCAATTTGGATATGCACACCCTCTTGTAGCAAGTGTACTGGAGGTGATCAGTGCTTAAGTTTATTGCAGAAACGCTATTGCCTACAAAATTTGGCGATTTCAAAGTGATGGCATACCGCGATGACAATACAGGCGTCGAATCGCTAGCACTTATAGTGGGAGACGTATCCCTATTAAAAAATGTTCCAACAAGAATTCACGATCAATGTCTGACGTCTGAGGTCTTTGGATCGCTTAAATGCGATTGCCACGATCAGTTAACTGAATCTATGAAGCGCATACAAGCTAATAAACTTGGCATCATTATCTATCTGCAACAAGAAGGTAGAGGCATCGGTCTTGCAAATAAAATTGCTGCCTATAGTCTTCAGGAGTTAGGGTATGACACAGTTGACGCAAATCGAGCGCTTGGGTTTCCAGACGATTGTCGAGAATACAAACCGGCTGCATTCATTTTGAACGACTTACAAGTAAAAAGCGTCGAGCTGATGACAAACAATCCAAGAAAGATGATTAAGCTTGAAGAAGAAGGAGTTGAAGTGTCGGCTAGATTACCCATTGTGACGACTCAAAATATTCATAGTTCATCTTATCTTGAGACAAAAATTAAAAGAATGGGGCATATAATCAGTGAAAGTCGGTGATTTGGTAAAAACTCGGCTTCTTCCCCGAACCCGCGGTGGAGAAGGACACTTAGGCTTTATAATCGAAGTCCAGCACCCCGTTGTTCAAGGTCACCCTCCAGATTATCGTACCCCAACAGCAGTGTTAGTACATTTTTCAGAGTTTCAGCTCGTTGGAGAGAGAGGAGAGCCTAGACTTCAGCAGTGGTTTCACAAAAATGAACTGGAGATGATCAGTGAAGGTGGGTGAATTAGTTTGGTTTGATTCTTATTATCATGCTGTTCCGGAATATCAGCATCCGCAAGAATATTCGCTTAAAGCTATAATACTCAAAAAATATTCTTTCCAAGAAAAATATCGTATTCTTGGAATTAACTCAAGATTTGAGAACGAAGAGCTGTACGAGATTTTAGTAGAAGGTTCTTGCGTGATCGCGACCAGTGGAACGCTTATTCCAATTTTTCGTAGAAGAGAAGAAATATGAAAGTCGGTGATATTGTGCGCCAAGGAAACAGAGTAATTAAGCTTGGAAATAGAATTCGATCTAAGCGATTGGGTGTTGTTATAGACATTAGAGATACTTATCTTGGTCCGCCCAACTGGGATAAGCAAGCTCATCTCCAAGCTTGGTCTAAGATTCTTGGGCAAGCAGTAGATGTGCTGTGGGATAATGGACATCTTTCTGAGAATTTTGCTGAAAATTCTCTAGAGGTCATAGCTGATGTGGAACTTGACGATATTTTGGATTTTCATTGTACTCTACCTGTGGTACAAATTAGAATTAAGAGATAGAATAAGATATCGAAAGGTGAAGCCCTACGAACTTATCGATTTGCAAGAAGAGATGAGAAAGAAAAATGAAGATCGGTGATTTAAATGTTACTAACGAAAACAAAAATAAAAGAAATAGTACAAGACACAGCTCTGCTCGGAGTAGTTCTTGTAGTCTTAGTGGTTATAAGCTATGACAGTTTCATTCAGAAACGTAGAACGTATATACATAGAAAAAGACCTATAGATTTTTAAAATACTTTGGCGTTTTCGTGAAATTTACTTCTCAGTGTGGTATAATAGAACTATAAAGGATAAGGAATGGTTCCTTTCTCATCACCCCTGGAGAAATCATGACGAAGATCGCAAAAGGCTCTCTCGTTCGGCTCAATCAAAACACCTGCTTTACCACCAAAAATGGCGGCATGCGGAAATACCCGATGTCTAACAGTCTCAATGACGATCGTGGAGCTGTCGAGGGTACTCGGATCCCCAGTAAGGATGATATCAGGGTCTGGAGAAACAGCGATGCTTCTAAAGGAATGACCTCTGGTGGAGACACTAAGCTTCCTCCCACATGCTACACGGCTTCGATTTACAAGGATCGAGTTTATACCGTCCTCCGGGCACGATGCCGAGGACAGTGGAGCTACCGGACGTGGCCTGGACAGGCCCTGCTCCTCGATACTGAAACTGGTCACGAGATCTACGTCAAGCGCGAACTTCTCGAACTGGCAGTATAATGCAAGAAAAAATCGAAAGACTTTTAGCTATCCTTGCTGGCGATCCAAGTACAGAGACCTATGATTTCGTTCTCAAGCAGCTCTTGGATCTCTTCAATGAAAGTCGGTGATCTGATGGACAATCCTCTGATCATTTTTCTCTTTATCTTCGCCTTCATCGGCTCTGGTATTCTACTGAGCCAGCTGGGCGAAATTCTCTATGCCACGTGGTCTGATTGGAAGAACAATGCTAGTCGGTGATTTGGTACAAATCAAGATGGCGAAGGGCGCTGAGGATTGGCCGGGGAGAGAGTCGATCTTCGCTGGGCTTCACGGCATGATTTTGCAAGATCATTCTCCCATGCGCCCGCCCAACGTTGGAAGGGTTTTCGACGTCCTGTGGAGTAATGGTGCTATTGAAGACATGTACTCGGATGATCTGGAGGTCGCAGATGGAAATCGGTGATAAATGCGAATACAAGTCTCACATCGATGTTGATGGCAAATGGGTGTGGAACACCGGGACTGTCGTGAAAGCTGTCGGACCATATAGCGCAAAGGTATTCACAATCGTTGGTTCAGGACACGCTACTGGCGAGCTGGTAACAAAAACTAGCAACTATGCTAAGAAGGTAAAGTAAATGAGTACTCATGCAGTATTGGGAGTTAAGTTCTCTGATGAAACTATCGATGCGTGCTTCGTTCATTACGACGGTGACAGCATGCGAGGGCGGATTCAAAATTTTCTCTCAGAAAGAACCACAACGTGCTTGTCAGTGTTTATTGCTGAAGCACAGTCAAGAGGTGGAATGAGAAGTTTCCACGTCCCAGACTATGATACTGACATTCCAGATACAGAGTTTAGTGACAATAACGAACCATATGTCATTGACGAAACAAATTTTTACGACGATCACTTTGGTGCCCACTATTGGTACCTGGTAGATTACGAAACTGGCGAGATTAAGAAGAGGAGCAACTAATGGAAACAATCACGCTTACTGCCGCCTATGCTGTTGCGTGGGGACCTGATGAGTTCGGTAGTAAAACAATTATTAACTTGCTTTCCATTGAAGTTCTAAAGATTCCAAAGCGTTCAGCGGTTGGAAAGACTGGAGCTGACATTCGATGGCTAGCCCATGAAAACGCAGTGATTACGGAGGATTATAGAGATGAGTAGTTTGCACCCAGGTGTTACGTTTTATGAAGACGATAGAGAAAAGGGTCCGTTCAAGATTCGCATCGGAGGCACAAGCGAATTTGTGTCAGAAATCGATCCGGACTTCAAGTTCGCCTGGCCTCCCGGACAGGTGGCCGTAGTTGAGGGTTGGGATGATCCACGAGCGCTAGTTTATGAAACTATGGACGCGGCTCTTGAAGCTGCAGACAAGGTGTGGGATATCGAAGGTTTCCACACATCAATTGAAATTATTAATTTTTAAATAGAAGGGAATTTTGTAATGTCATTGCTTACAACAGCAGCTCGAGAATCTGATGGTGGAAAGACTGAAATCACCATTGCTGATGGAAAGATTTATGTCGATATTTTTCGAGGAAAGCATCATATCGACCAATACATATATGAAGCTAAAGATTTGATTGATAAGAATATTGATCGAATTCTGATGTCTAATGGTTTTTGCTGGTCAGATTTCAAGAGAGTGATCGGTGCTAGTCGGTGATTTAATAAAAATGGTATGCACCACCGGTACAAAAACCGGGCTTATTATAAACATCAAGCGCCGACATGGAGCTGATTGCAATAGGCACAGCAGGGTTGCAACGGTTATGACCACTGCTGGAAATTTGGCATCTTGGCCGCTAGACAGTTACTATCAAATTGAGGTGATAAATGGGCGTTAATGGAAGAGTTGGAATAAAGGGCATCAGTAAAAAAGAAGAGTGTATTGTTACATTTCGACAAGAACAAGATAAAACATACACAAAAATTACAAAGGTAATGACTAGAGATAGATCGACTGGAGGGATTAAGCACCTTAAGCGTAAAAATCCGATAGTTGAAGAGGGGCCATACAAGCTAACAAGCGATTCAGGCAATTACGATGAAAAGCTAGAATATGAAGACTGGAATGGAAACATGACATTTATGTATTTTGAAAAAATAATCGCTGAGAATCTTCAATGAAAGTCGGTAAGTTTCTATCAAAGCTGGGTCCATTCAAGTGGAGTTTGCATAACTTAGTGGCACATCCATTGAGCGAGTTTGCGTATCTTGTTGGATTCGAGCGAGCTTCTAACTGGATTCATGATATTACTGTACCTGAGCATGAACCTGGAACTGGCCGAGGATGATATGAGGGTCGGTGATTATGTTGCAAAAATTACTAACGAATGGCAGAAGCATAATCGCTGGATGGAATTTCCCGATGAAAAACCCAAGCCTTTAGGGATAATCGTAAGTGCAGGAGCTCACTCTTTGTCAGGTACAAGTTGGTGCGTGCTGCAGACTTGCGGCGCAATTATTGATATTGGTGAAAATCAGCTTAAGGTGATTAATGAAACCAAGTGAAGTAAATGTTGGAGACCTTATTATTACTGAGTACGGGCTCGCGCGCGTGATGGAATTTCTTGCTCCTGCATTTATTAGCTGCGTGATTGTTACGCCAACTGGAATTGCTGGCGCGGACCAGGGAGAGTGGATATATTTGCGTGGTTATAATTTAGAAAAAGCAAAACTAGTCACTGAAAATGATACTTATTTGACACTTGGCGAGGAAAGTAATGCGCGAAATGGAATATGAAGATCTCTTAACTTTGGTAAGAGAAACAATTTCTGAAGCTAAAAAGACGCAAGATAAAAGATTAAAAGCTTTTACTAATGCTATCACTAAAAGCATTATGGCTTTGTATTCTGGAAGACCCAGCTCTTTAAGTTCTTCGCCAATAAGTGCTGATGATTTGGGTGCAACACCCAACACTGGCGGTGATGAATTTTATGAAATTGAAGCCGGGGTATTTCCTCTAGCGTTTGATCCCAGCTCAATTGATTCAGAAATCTATGAAGAAGGTGTCGATCCATTTATAACAGTGGTTTTAGAAATAGATAAAAACGCTAGTTCTTTTAATGTTTCAGCTTCAGACAAGAGTATTACCGGCGTGTCAGATCTTGGAATTCATGTTGCTATTGAAACGCCTCTAGGGTTTTCTAAAAGCGATATGGGAAAGTTAAGAAATGAAATTGCTAATTCAGTTCGCCATGAACTCGAGCACGTAACCCAGGGAGAAGTAAGTGATCAGCCAGCACGAGCTTATGCCCGAGGAGAAAAATATTATACGTTTTTGCACGGTCCTCATGATGTAGCTTCTAACTATGCAAAATATTTGATGAAGCCGGCAGAAATTCCTGCCCACGTCCGTGGTTATACACAAAACGCTAATAGCACTGAAGACTTAAAGCGGGCCATTGAAGGCCTGCTGGGGAGTTATGCCAGCCGGGGCATGATTTCTTCTATAGAAAAAGAAGTAATTTTTGATACATGGATAGACTGGTCTCAGAACAATATCCATCGAAAAGGTTTCAAAAATTAAAAAACCTCCTATATTTAATACAGGAGGCAATCGTTGGAGTGGATACATACAGAGGGTATTCAAAAAAAGCTATTAGCTGGAATAATATTTTTTAATTTATTAGACATAATTTTTACACTTTTAGTAGTTAATTTGGGGTTTGCTGTAGAGGCAAACCCCTTTATGCTTGAAATTTTAGAAATAAATGAAATATTTTTTGCAGGAATTAAGCTCTCTTTAGTATCTCTCTGCGTATTTTTATTATGGAGATTGAGAGAATATAGAGTTGCTAGAATTTCTACTTTCTTTTGCTTTTTGACGTATGGGTGTCTAATGACTTATCACATTTTTGGCATTGCAATTTCTGTCCGATTATTTTTTACAGGGAATATTTAAAATTAGAAACTAAAATCAGCTATTATAAACAGGAAGCTTAGACAAAAAAGCTCCTCCTAGAATACTTATGTTAGAGGCGCGAGTAATTCTAGGAGGAGCGAGATGGAAACACAACCATTGTCGGGCGACTTAATATTAGTTTCCAAAATTGTCAGTCCATCTGCAGTTTTACTAGTAAATGCTAGCGGAGGAACTGGGTTATTAATTTGTTCTGAAAGATCGAAAGTGATTAGCGCAAATAGTTCTAATAGCTCTATTGAACTGTACAAAATTTTAATTGATGGTAAAATATCTCACGTAACAAAAGATAGAATTTTAAAAATTCTGAGCAGGGGGAAAGATGGGTTATTTTTGGAAAAGTAAATTTATTTCTAAGGAATTACAAGAACACATTAACAGAACAATTAAAAAAGTTCAGAGTAATAAGATTCCAACGCTTGCTTCTGAAGAAGTTAAAGAATTTATAGAAAAAGCTTCTACAATACTTTCTGGATCTAATAAAGCTGAAAATAAATAAAAATAGATATTCATTTTCATTATGGGGGGATACTATGGTATCCCCTTTCTAATTTAATATAATTACATCTAAGGGTATTCAAAGGCATAAAATGGACTTGCTCAGTAAATACATTAGAGAAACGCTAGAAATGGCACCGCAGCTCCAGCCGGAATCACAAATTTTTTGCGATATGGATGGAGTATTAGTTCATTTCGAAGAAGCTGTTATTGGACTAGTAAATCAAATTCTAGATACAGGTGAAATACCCGGTGTGGCTTCTACAAAAAAACACCGGAAAAGGCTCTATTGGCTACAAAATGAATTGGGAAAAGACTGGAGAGCAACAAAGAGATCTGATTTAGATCTTAAACCAGTTAGAAATATGATGTTCAGTGCCATTGGACAAAATCCCGGACCCATTTTTGCAACGATGCCTCCGTGGCCCGACGCTTTAAGCTCACTGTGGCCTTATATAACATCCACAGGTCACACAGTCAATATACTCAGCGCCCCAATAAGGGTCCGTGAGGGTGCACCCAGCACTACTGAGGAGGGTAAAATTGCTTGGATAGAGAAGTGGTTAAGACCCCCGCCAGCAGATATTATTATAACGCCAGCTGTCTCTAAAGTAGAATATGCGACCAGCAATGGAATTCCGAATATCTTAATAGACGACAGAGCATCAACAGTTGATGCTTGGATTACTGCTGGTGGAATTGCTATTCTGCATGTACCGGGCGGTAGTTCAGCCACAGTCGAAAAATTAGAGGCCCGCGGATTATGAAAGCCAATGGAGACTGCTATGAATCTGCTGGCCGGTATATGATGCAAGAGTGTACTTTCGGTAATGACGACTGTGATCTGGTGCTAGTACACGGAGAAGTGATGGGCCAGGGACCAATTGAGGGCATTTCATTCGGACATGCTTGGGTGGAAAAAGGCGGTAACGTTATCGACAAATCAAATGGTAGAGACATGCAGCTACCAGCAGTTGTATATTATGCTGTCGGTCAGATCGATTATCTGGACAACGTTGTTAAGTACCCTTGGTCAGAAGCACGCAAGAAGATATTAGATTATGAGCACTGGGGTCCTTGGGATCTTGAAACGTCGAGTGGATTATGAAAAAAGAACCACAGATCTTTACTCAAATTAATGCACAAAACGTGCCTGTTAGCAATGGTATTCTTGATACGCTAGAACAAGAAACTGTGACAGAATCTATTTTTCGCGAGTATATAAGAGAACTTCTGATAGAACGAGATAATTCTGCAGGCCCGGGTTTTAAGTTCATCTATCGCGGAATGAAAATTGACATGCCCACAGCAAATTTAGCTTCACAAATAAGAAAAGTTGCTAGAGGTAAACCCTCTGGGTTAAGCGAACGTGAAGCTGGCTCGTTTATCATGGCTCAGTTAAAAAATGAAGAGATTGGTGAATCATGGACAACAAACATGGATATCGCTTCGCACTTTGCTGATGTATGGAGTGCAACTAACCGAGGCAAGACTCTTCATGTAATGTTTTGGGGCAAAGTACCAAACGACTTTGGCTATGATCCGACTACGACCGGAGAAGAGCTGCCGAACTTCGAAGATGAGAGTGAAGTAAGGATTCCAAAAGGCGAAGAAATAGAAATAGCTTCTGTTAATGTCTTTATAGCTGATAAGCGAAGTGGTAAAAATGCATACAAGTTTAAGCCAGTTGCTTATAGTGTGGGAAAGGTGAAGGCATGAACCTTCTCCGCGAATACATAAGAGAGTCTCTAATTTCTGAAAGGGGCGATACCGATTATAAAGAGCAGATGGTTACTGATATTGCCGCTGATGTTCGGATAGTCAATGACGCAATTGAATCTCGCCATCCAGCCCATGCGATACCAAACAGTGAACATGTAGAGGGCTCCATCGGTGAGGCTTTAGATCTTATTTCTCTTAAGAAAAAATATGGTCGTTCTCGGAATGAGCATATAGCACAGAAGCTTCTTGACGCGTGGCGCACTGCGATGGGCGCTGGGGGCGGCAAGAAAGGTGCAGCTATAGGCTTTTTACTAGCCGCCGGCGGTGCCGCCGCTGCTGATCACTTTTTCCTCGGTGGTGCATTAACGTACTTAGGCCTCGGCGGAGCCGGGCTCAACACTATCTATGAAGTCATGGCTGGTAATGCTGCAGATGATGATCTTAAGAAATATATCCAGTGGGACCCTGCAATTCTCGAATGGATGGATGATAAAAAGGAAGATGAACTTGAGGATGAGTGGATCGATCTTTTATTTGATCATATCAGCAAAAATCCACAAGACGATTTAATGACATTTATATCGATTAATGATTTTGCGAATGAAAAACTTGGCCGGCCTTTAAAGGGTGAAAAAATCAAAGTTCGGATCAACGAGTTGCGTGAGTACATAAGAGAATTGTTGTCTGAAGAAATACTGACGCTACACCACAGAACTTCTCCAGACAAAGCTGCCATAATAAGACAGGCTGGTTT
>DQKQ01000016.1 GCA_015660615.1 Flavobacteriales bacterium | reverse complement strand
TCGTGAATGTTTGACCATTATGAAGTTGCCAGATGACTTCATATTACAAGGTGGACTACGTAATATCAACCACATATGTCAAAATGTCCCAGTTACAACGGCTGCTGATATGGCCCAGTCGATAAAAATGTTCTTAGATGGTCGGTTGGATTGCGTTGACTCAGACTTCGTTATTCAAGATAATAAGAATCAAATTGAAAAATACGAGAGAACTCGCACCCAGGCCCCGATGATTGAGGAGTTGGTAGCTTCAACAATTATGCAATAGTGGAAATTCAACTTCCACAATTACATAGAAAATAAATGAAAATAAACCTTTACAAACATCACAAACTGTGATATAATATATACTCAACTAAAATAAATAGGAGCATTAATAATGCCAACAGTAAGTTTAACAAGTAAAAAGCGTGGAAGAGCCGATCTACCGATCGAAGCTGCTTTGCGCAAATTTAAGAGAGCAGTGGATAACGCTGGAATTCTACAGGAAGCGAAGGATCGAATGCATTTCGAGAAACCTTCCGAGAAACGCCAACGAAGAAAGAAAACCGCTGTTGCTCGCACTAGAAAAGAAAGAAGAGATTTTGAACTATCACGAGGGAGAATACACTAATGGCAAAATCATCAATAATGGATAAGCTCAAAAAGAATACCAAAACTCCGTCATCAGCAGTTCTGTCCGAGTCTATATTCTTCCAAGAGAAAGATAAGATATCCACACCCGTCCCTATGGTCAACGTTGCTCTATCAGGAACAGTTGATGGTGGACTAACACCTGGGCTAACATTACTTGCTGGTCCATCAAAGCATTTTAAGACATCATTCGCCCTACTAATGGGTGCTGCTTATCTGGATAAGTATCCAGAATCCGTAATGTTGTTCTATGATTCTGAGTTTGGATCACCCCAGTCATATTTTGAAGGATTTGGTATCGACCCATCACGTGTTCTCCATACACCTATTACTGACGTTGAAAAACTGAAGTTTGATTTGATTGGACAACTAGAAGCCCTAGATAGAAAGGATAAAGTAGTAATTGTTATTGATTCTATTGGTAACCTGGCCTCTAAGAAAGAACTTGAAGATGCAGTAAATGAGAAATCTGTAGCTGATATGTCACGAGCTAAAGCTATCAAAGGATTATTTCGCATGTGTACACCGTACCTTGCAATGAAAGATATTCCTATGTTGGTTGTTAACCACACATATATGGAGCAAGGCCTATTTGCGAAGCAAGTAGTTTCTGGCGGAACTGGTATCTACTACAGCTCCAACTCAATCTTCATCATCGGTCGTCGTCAGAACAAAACTGGTACTGAAGTCACGGGATACGATTTCACTATAAATGTGGAGAAATCTAGATTCGTTAAAGAGAAATCTAAGATTCCTATCTCAGTAAGCTGGGATGGGGGTATCGAAACATACTCAGGATTACTTGAAATCGCCTTACTTGGTGGATATGCAATTAAACCTAGTAATGGATGGTACTGTAGAGTGAATAGAGAAACTGGTGAAATGATGCAACCGAAAGTTAGGACAAAGGATACTCTTAAGAAAGAGTTCTGGGATCCGATCTTTGAAGAAACTGATTTCGCAGACTTTATTCAGAAGACGTACCAACAAGGCCATCGATCAATGATTGACATGGATCAAATAGGATGATAACTCCAGCGGATTACATGCTAGTTGAGTCACTTTCAACTGAATACTACGGGGTACGGCTCTTAACCGGGCCGTTCGCCGGAGTTATCGTCGTATATGGTACTATCAAAATAACCGAAGATGTAGAACTAGGTGAAGCGAAACTTAAGTTTACTTACCAAACCGTTGATCCTGGAGACAATGATCAAACAGAGTTGGATGCTAATGAGGATTTCATGAATCATCTTGGTGCAGTGTTGGAGTGTATAATTGAAGACAGCCTTGCAAATGAGGATGAAAATAATGAAAATAATGGTGTACAAATACATTAATTTGTGATATAATATACCATATACATTAAATTAATTGAGAAAGAAATGATAGTAGAGCTACCTACGCATATATTGAACCACCTTATCCACGATGAGCCATATTGCCGACAGGTAATCCCGTTTATCAAGCCAGAATACTTTGAAGGAAAGCACAATAAACTGTTTGAGATAATAGTTAAATTTGTTGCTGCACATAATAAGCTTCCGACAAGTAAGATCCTTGAACTTGAGCTAGCGAAACAGACCTTGCCCCAAGATCAGATCACATCTTTATTTGAACTGGTCCAAGAAATCACGACTAAATCAGATGTTGATATAGATTATCTCCTATCTGAAACCGAGGCATGGTGCAAAGATAGAGCACTTTATCTTGCCATTATGGAGTCAATCACTATTATTGACGGCAACCACCAAACACTTACAGAAGGGTCTATCCCTGATATTATGACTGATGCACTTAGTGTGTCATTTGATAAGTCGGTTGGACATGACTATATAGACGATGCAGATGAACGATTTGAGTACTATAATCGAATCGAAGAGAAACTTCCTTTCGATCTAGAATACTTTAACCGTATAACCAAGGGTGGTCTATCTAAAAAGACCCTCAATGTTTGTTTGGCTGGTGTTGGTGTTGGTAAAAGTCTCTTTATGTGTCATATGGCTGCATCCGCTCTGGCTGCAGGTAAAAACGTAGTATATATAACTATGGAGATGGCAGAAGAACAAATAGCAAAACGAATCGATGCCAACTTATTTGACGTCCCTATGGACAGCCTTGAAACAATGACTAATACGGTTTATTCATCAAAGATTAAACGTATTAAAAATAAGTCTACCGGTAAGCTGATTATTAAAGAATATCCTACAGCGGCAGCGAATGCTGGTCACTTTAGAGCATTGTTTAATGAATTGAAACTGAAAAAGAACTTCACTCCGGACCTCATCTTTGTTGATTACCTCAACATATGTGGTAGTAGTAGGATGAAGGGACTTGGGAATTCTATCAATACTTATTCACTGGTTAAGTCTATTGCAGAAGAAATCAGAGGATTAGCAATTGAATTCGCGGTTCCTATTATGACTGCAACTCAGACCACAAGATCTGGGTATAGTAATACGGACGTAGGACTTGACGACACGGCTGAATCGTTTGGTCTACCGGCCACCGCGGACTTAATGTTCGCGCTTATCTCTTCAGAAGAGCTTGAGGAACTGGACCAGTTTATGGTCAAACAGTTGAAAAACCGGTATTCCTCACCATCTGATGACAGAAAGTTTGTTATTGGGGTTGATAAGACTAGGATGAAGCTATATGATGTAGAACAATCAGCACAGGATGACATTGCTGCCCAAGCGGCATTCAATGACAGACCACTTAACAGTTTCGGCGATAGAGAATCTCCGGATCACACATACGAAATACAGGTATAAAAATGAACGATATAATAATATTAGAATATTTACTATTAGGCGCGACAATTTTCGGCGCAGGATACACCAGTTGGAAACTTGGATTCAAGAAAGGTGCTGAAAATACTATTGATAGATTAGAAGCACTTGATATCATTTCTTTCGAAGGTGGTAGGTTACGTCCTGGTAGTAACAAATCCGGCAATATCCCTCTAGCAGTAGATGATGAATAAGAAAATTAAAACCCGGATCAATAAAAAATTAATCCGTGGGACATTTTATGAAACCGCGTATGCGCATAGTATGTTCATACTTGGACTAGTGATAATGGTTCCATGTACACTTGTTTTATTGTCATTCATTGCACTAGAGATTGTTTCACGGTATTATACAGTAGTTTAGACGCAAATCTAAATTTATATAAATAACTAATAAGTGTAACGTATAACAATTAGGCTAGTGCATATATATGATATCATTCCAAAAATATATAAGAGAAGGTGTTCGCCTTACTCCAGGTGAACTACAAAAACCAAATTCAAAAACTGGGGAGGATAGACTTGACATTTTAGCCAGGCTAATAAAAGCCGGAACTCCACTTGAACTCAATAAAGGCAAACCATTTGTAGTAACTGAAGTCGAGGCTGCCTTAGATCAAATTGACATCTTTAGGAAATTAAAGAAGCCGTTTATTCTTACAGGCAAAGATGGTAAGACAATTTCTTCATCTGAGCTAGGTAAATCTGCTGCCTTTGGTGGTGGCGGAGGCGCAGGAGGCGGTACATTAAATACTAAGATTACTGAGTCACATCAATGTGTTATCTGTCAGGCAATGCTTGACGAAGGTATTCAGGAAGAGGATTATTTTACTAACGAAGAAGTTCTTAGAGCTGCATATAAAAAGGTTGAGGTTGATGCATCTATTGATGAAGTATTATCGGTTGAAGGCACTTGGGCAACGTCCAGTTACCTGTCAGCAGTGATACTTATTAACGGTAGTTATATTAATAAGAGTCAGACTTTTCATAGAAACTCTAAACTCATGAATAAAGTATATGCCATGAAGAATGAAGCATATAAGAATTCTGGTCAGAAACCTATGAAAGATGACAAGTGGAACCCTGGTGACTTCTGGGCGATTGACAAAGGATTTGATTTCAAATCACTTAACACTGATAATATCGCAGCATATAATAAGACAATTTTACAGAATTTTGTCGACCGCAAGTTGGTCGGTATTTCGTTAAAGCTTGTTAAGAAGGCAGGTAAAGCAAAGCAATATAATGTTAAACTGCCACCTAACACGGATGATCATAAGATATTAAAAATCAGGTTTCAAGGTGAGAAAAGAGGTGATTTCTGGAGTAATAAAGGTGCAACTATAGTTTTTGATGGTGGCAAGATGGATTTCCGTGCTGGATCAGCAGGTGGATCTATTAAGGGTGAAATCATGCTTAAAACTGCCAGAGGTGGCGGTGCTGCCTACGGTGTTATGCAGGATGCGATCAAGCAAGTGTTTAGAAAGAACATTCCGGATAACTCATCTATCCTCAAAACAGCAAAAGCTATTGCCAAAGGTGATAAAAGATCCCTCATAATATTCTATAACATGTACAAGGGCTTCTATAAAAATGAGTCTCCGGAGGAGTTTGAGAAGCACATCGCATCTAAAGATCAATGGT
>DQKQ01000269.1 GCA_015660615.1 Flavobacteriales bacterium | reverse complement strand
TAACTGTGTTCGGACAGGCGTGTGAAATCTAATGTCTTGTTTTGGGTCGTAAGATCTTGCGATGACATATTCATAAATCCGATAGGGTTGTCCGTGCCAGGAGTATAAAAGTTCCCTAAGTTGGGGAAAATATCTGCTAAAGAAGATGTCGGTACACCCAACCACATGGTGAGTTCGGCGAAATATGAGTCAGTGGAAATTTCGGGGATTACGACATTTTTCTCCACAACACGATCTCCTTGAAGGTCTAGAGAAGGAACTTTTCCGTAGATCTGACTGCCATTTACATCCCCTCCGAAAACCAATGAGTGTCCACCCCAAGCATGATCAGTTCCACTTCCGTTAGAGGTAATTGTTCTTGCGAAGTCGGAGATTGTGAAGGTCGTCACCTTTTCTGCTGTTCCTAATTCATCCATCGCCTCATAAAAGGACCCTATTGCGCCACTTAAAAGAGAAAGTAAATTATCGTGGTTGTTGAGTAGCTCCTCGTGTGTGTCAAACCCACTAAGTTTGACGTAATATGTTTGCCTTTCCATTCCTAAGTTGCCCGATACAGCGATACTCTGAGCGACCCTTTTCATCTGATTAGAAATATCTGTGTCCGCGAATTCTGTCGTGAGAGGTGTAAGGGTATCTATAGCGGCAGTAAAAACGTCGTGTAGATTTGAGAGAGTAAACTCATCAGTTTTATTTCCTGCTTGCCAAAAGTTTGTGCCCGCGAGAGAGATATTCATAGACAAATCTTGGTTCGTATTTCCCGATGCAAGGATATCTGCAACCTTAGCTCCCCAACCATTTGCCATTCTCGACTGTGGGACTGAAGTCTGCCAATGCCTAGATTGGTCAGAGTGAGATTTTAGCCCCAATGGCAGTGGTGCTGTACCTGCTAAGATTTGAGTCTTTGTAACTGGCTCCACCAGCGTTCCAACATTAGAAATTACAGCCGCATTGCCCGAGTTAAATAAATTAGCTACTTCTGGCATAGCTGGGTGTAGGCCATAGTGTATCCCGTCAGGATCTGTATAATTAAGCGGGATAAGATCTCCAGAGGGTAAGGCCAAATTAGATCTCGAAGCCGAGTAAACGTCGTATGGCTCTGACGAAGTCGGGACAACCATATTGTATGAGTCATTCCCGCCTGCTAGAAGGATACACACAAGCGCTTTATAATCATCCGGTCGAGATGGGGCAGTGAGTGAATTCATCATCCCTAAGCTGGTAAACGATGAAAGAAATGCAGTAGACCCCATAGCTGCACAACCTGTTGTGCCGATGAATTTCCTTCTTGAAATTTTTCTCTTCGTTGGCTTCTTTACTGACATGTGGATCACTTTTCAATTATATACTCAGGTGTCATCAGAAATTAGCAACTGATAACGCTCAAGTCTTTTTCATATCGTAAAAATTAATTCAGGATAACTCTTCTATATGACGGTTGCTCAGCTTGTAAGTTTAACTGAAATAAGTAAGCCCCTCTCGGAAGGTCACTCACATTTATTGTTGTTTCGTTTTGTAAAGAGCATCTGCGGACAAGTCTGCCTGAATTGTCTCTAATAAAGAGTTCGCCTGATTGCACACCATTTTGAATAACAATATTCACGTTGGTTGAAGCGGGAGATGGGAAAACCTCAAAATCTCCATTTTCAAGTTCATCAATAGAAACCGCAGATATATTTACTGAGAAACAAACCTCCTCGCCTGAACATCCTCCACTGTTAGTTTCAGTGACACATAAAAATCCTGCTCCTCCTCCCCACCATGATACATTAACGTCTGAAGTTCCCTCTCCATCTGTGACATCTCCACTGGTACTTACCCAATCATAGGTGCTTCCAGAAGTATTCGGGTAAGAGTAGGAAAATAGCATGTTTGCCGTGGGATTCCCTTCCCCAGATATTGCAAACAGAGTTATGTAGTTACATAACGATGCATTGGGAATTGCATTGGGTTCGTAGTTACATGCATCGGGATCATTACAACCAATACCTTGACATTCGCAGGATGGCTGTATCTCATCGTTTATAGAATTCTCATAGCCATCATCACAAGGGTCCCCAGGTAATATGCAAGTTGAATCCTCAATTGTGGCATCAACGTCAAAGTTGCATGCCATAGAGTTCATACATCCAGCACAACTTAAATAATCACAGGTTCCATCATCAACAGTTGCGATAGAATTGTAATTACATGCCCCTTCGTCTATACAGCCATAACATGTGTAATCACAATCCATACTATCGTCTGTCGCATTTGGTTCGTAGTTACATGCTTCTGGCTCCGAACACCCTGGTATTTCAAATTCATCACAAACTCCATCACCGTCAGAATCGTTAACACATTCACCATCTATATAAGGATGGGCAACCTCCAAAAGGTTTGGACATGATTGATCTAAATTAGTTTGGTCAGCATTAATAAACGTTTGAATACATGTCTGAAGGGACCAATCTCCACAAGTTGTTACTTGAGCAATTAAAACACGTAACTCAACTCCAGCTATGGCATTTGGAGGAATTCCTAGAACATAAACTGTTCCGTCATTCGTGGATGTGGAGCAAATTTCATCCCCACCAGGCATTCCTATAAACTGGGGTAGTAAACCAACAGCGTCACCACTTGTCATTCCTATTGTCCAATAAGTGTCGAATTCCCAGTCTGGAAAGGTGGTCCAAAAAACTGATGTATTTGTAGCGTCCATTATAGCGCTTCCGCTAACTGGATTATGGCATCCACACGGTGCATCTATAAACATGGGTGGAGTATCGAGAGCTGCTACATCTGAAAATAAAGCGCTAATTGCGTCGTTCTGATTTGTAAAGTTAGCGTAAACACGATATGTGCCAAAGAATTCTAAGTCGCTTCCTTCCTCTAAAAACATTGTGTCTAATTCAACTGTATAGCCCGTAAACTGGGCATTTACAGTTGTAAAATTCATCGAAATAAAACACGTCGACACAGCTAAAATCTTACAAAAATTATTCATCTTATTCCATCTTTATTGGCACACAAGTTAGTGAATCCAAGTGTAAATTATCTTGCTATTATTAAAGGTCTAAGAGTTCATGCCCTCTTCTATAGCTTCAGCCTCAATAGGGATGTGTGCCATTAGGTCAACGAACCCATTCTCAGTGATTACTATATCATTCTCCAAGCGTATTCCCAGGCCTTCTTCAGGGATGTAAATTCCTGGCTCACAAGTGAAAACATTTCCTGCTTGTATAGGATTTTGCCAATGTCCTACATCGTGAACATCTAAACCTATAAAGTGAGAAGTTCCATGCATGAAATACTTTTTGTAGGCAGGAGAGGATGCTGATTGTTTAGACACGTCATGCTTGTCTATAAGCTTCAAATCGAGTAGCTGTTTCGTCATAAGTTCCCCTACTTGCTTGTGATATTCATGTAAACTTACGCCAGGTCTGAGTAGTTTCATTGCATCTTGCATAACTGAATAAACTGAGTTATACACCGATCGCTGCCTATCTGTAAATTTTCCGCTAACAGGTATACTCCTGGTCATATCCGCTGCGTAATTGCCATACTCAGCGCCCACATCCATAAGTACCACATCGCCGGCTTTACATTCCTTATTATTCTCAACATAATGAAGTACACAAGCGTTTGCACCACTCCCGACAATTGGTGTGTAGGCAAACCTTCTCGAACCTCTTCTAATAAATTCATGAAGAAATTCTGCTTCAATTTCATACTCCATTACTCCCGGCTTCACAAATTGAAGTACTCTTTCAAGTCCTGCTTTTGTAATGTCACAAGCACGTTGCATTTGCAAAATTTCCGTCTTGTGCTTTACTGCTCTTAAATCATATAGAAGAGGAGCTGTTCTTTCCGTTATATGATTTGGGTATTTTTCTCTAATTCTAGTATTTTCACGTAACTCACGGGTTTCAACAAGTGTACTCGCGCGAGTGTGTGGGTTGTCGTTCAAGTAAAGCAATTCTGCTTCTGCCATAAGCCTGTGAAGCGTGCTTTCGAATGCGGATAACCACTGAACGTTTCGAATTCCTGTAGATTCTCTTGCCTCTTTTTTAGTGAGTTTCGCACCATGCCAAACTGCTAGCTCCTCACTTGTCTCAATCGTAAACAAAATCTCTTTATCTGCATCTGAATGTGCATCTGGGAAAAGAAGTAAGATTGTTTCCTCCTGATCTACTCCACTCAAATAGAAAATATCAGTTGCCTGAACAAAAGGCATCGTTCCATCAGCACTCGTTGGATAAATATCATTTGAAAAAAATAGGCTTAAGCCTTTAGAATCTAACTTGTCAGCTAACGCCTTTCTATTGCGTGTGTATAACGCAGATGGTAATTTTTCGTAACGCATAGCCGCAAGTTACTACCTTCGAGGCATGAGCAATAGTATTTCTACAAATAATGCACCTAAGCCTGTGGGGTCTTACCCACATGCAAGAAGAGTTGGTGAACTTTTATTCTTAAGTGGAGTGGGGCCGCGTATAGCTGGTTCAGGGACAAACGATAGCAAAGTGCCTGGTTTAGAACTTTCCGCGGACGGGGAGGTTATAAACTATGATATTGCCGCTCAGGTTCATGCAGTTTTTGCTAATGTAAAGGCTGTTTTAGAGGCAAGCGGCAGTTCATGGGAAGAGCTTGTCGATGTTACCGTGTTTTTAACGAATATGTCAAGGGATTTTTCTGAGTTTAATCGTATTTATGCAGAATATTTTTCAGACCTTGGGGATAAGAGACCTTGCCGAACTACTGTAGAGATAAACTGTCTTCCCACTCCTATTGCGATTGAATTAAAATGTATTGCTACAATAAAATCATAAGCTATGCCTAACACAACCGATTTTAAGCCAGAAATATTAGAGAAGTTAGACCTCTTGCAGAAGAAATATTCTGATATGGGGCAAGATTTATCTTCATATTTAGATGGTCTTTTGTATGCTGACTTCCTCACTTATTGGGATTATATAAACCTTGATACACTGTTGAGTCTTCAACAGCCGATTACACCATATCCTGATGAGAAAGTCTTCATTATCTATCATCAAATTACAGAGCTATACTTCAAACTTGCAATACACGAATTCGATCGTATCGATGAGTCCGTTAAGTCTGGAATTCTTACGCCTAAATTTTTATTAGAACGAGTAAGGAGAATCAATCGCTACTTCGAGGCTCTAACCAGTAGTTTCGATATTATGGTGGACGGAATGGATCAAGGTGAGTTCTTGAAATTTCGAATGTCGCTCCTCCCTGCGAGTGGTTTCCAGAGTGCTCAATATAGAAAGGTGGAAATCTTTTGCACAACGTTAGATCGCATTGCTCACAAAAATCACAGAGAAAAGTTCGCAGGATATTCGTTAAAAGACATTCCGCTAATATTCGACCACCTCTATTGGAGAGAAGGGGCTTCTGAATTAAAGTCTGGTTCGAAAACTCTCACCCTTAAACAATTTGAGAAGAAATACGATGAGGAATTAAAGGAATTAGCTGTAAAGTCCTTCACTTCTAATGTACGAGCTGCAGCAGATTCTCTAGAGTTTTCTGACGATAAAACTAATATTAAAGAGGACTTACGTCAAGCTATGAGGTGGTTAGATATAAACGTAAATGTAAATTGGACGCTTGCGCACTACAAATCTGCAGTTCGCTACCTACAACGCGACCCTGAAGATATCGCAGCAACAGGTGGAACCAACTGGCAGAAATATCTTCCTCCTCGTTTTCAAAAACGCATATTCTTCCCAGAATTATGGAGTGATCAGGAACTCGAAGATTGGGGTAAAAGTTGGGTAAGTCGTGAAATTTTCGGAATAAAATAGATCGTATAGTTTATGAGATTCGTTTTTGTTTTTACTAGCGTATTAAGCGTGCTTGTGTTCTTAAGTTGTAATCATACTGAGTCCGCAAACTCGGGCGGACTGCCTGCCATTGTTCCTGATCCGGTGATTCGATTCGATTTGTTTTGGGACAGTCTTGTCGTGGATTCTGGCATTATTCGCAAAGACCAAACCCTCTCGCATCTTCTTGATAATTTCGGGGTTGGCGCAGGTAAAGTCGCTACGCTTGTCGCTAACAGTAGGGAGGTATACGATGTTAGGAAAATGCGAGGTGGAAAGCGGTGGTGGATTGCTGCAGAGAGGGACACAAGCGAAATCCCGGTTTGGCTTATCTATGAAAGAAATGACTTAGACTACGTGGTTTTCTCTTTGAAGGACACCTTAGGCGCGAGGCTCGGTTCATACGATGTAGATACCATTTATAGGAGCGTGCAAGGAGAGATAATCACCTCTTTATATGTCGATTTTGAAAGATTAGGCGTTCCAACTAATCTCGCAGTAGCAATGGCTAGTGTCTATGCCTGGACCATCGATTTCACGCACGTACAGCCGGGGGACGCTTTCGAGGCGTATTACTTACGTAAAAGGGTGAACGGAAAGGACGTGGGAATGCCTACTATACTTTTCTGCAACTTCAACCACCACGGAATAGATCTCCCGGCATACCGATTCGATCAAGGAGATGGTCCAGATTATTTCGATCCACAAGGAGAGTCGTTGAGAAAGGCTTTTTTAAAATCCCCAGTTGAGTTTTCACGTATTTCCAGCAGCTTTAACAAGAAGCGTTTTCATCCTATTTTGAAGAAAGTGAAAGCCCACTTGGGTACCGATTATGCCGCTAAAACCGGCACCCCTATTCAGGCTGTGGGTGATGGTGTGGTTACAAAATCTAGTTACACAAATGGCAATGGGAAATATGTGAAGATTCGCCACAACAACACCTACGAAACTCAATATTTACATATGAGTAAGCGCCTCGTATCTGTAGGTGATAGGGTTAAACAAGGAGAAACCATAGGGCTTGTGGGTTCGACTGGACTAGCTACTGGACCACACGTTTGTTTTAGGTTTTGGAAGGACGGAAATCAAGTCGATCATCGCAAAGAGAAATTCCCGCCTTCCACTCCTGTTCGAGATGAGAACATGAAGGCGTTTGCAAAAGAGGTGATGAGGTTAGAGGCGGAAGCGGAAGAGGGAAGCAGAAGCGGGAAAAGGATGTGATTTAACTTTGTGTTGGAGTCTGTAGTCTATTTCCAATGACCTACTTCTAATTTTAGCTCACGCTGTAACGTTGCGATTTCCTCAGCGTAAATTCCTGATACATATTCTCTCTCTTCAGAGGTCATATTCGGGAGAGCCTCGGAATTGTAATACCAAGTTACGAGCTTCTTCTTAAGGCCAGATGGGATCAAGTTGCCGAGTTTGTGTTTAAGCCCGTGCGAAGTAAGAAAGCGATTGAGCTTTTCAAATCGGGCTAGACCTCCCCTATTCGCGTCGCTTTTGTTGTGTTGAGTTGCTGCCTGAGGGAGTTTCAGCCAATCTAGGAGACCTTGCCATTTATCTGGCGCGCGAAGGTCTTCGGTAAGCATGATTTTTATTTGGATATCGGGGAAATGTGCTCGCCAACGTGAAATTTGTTGAGAGTATAGTCCCAATTGTACGAAGAGCTCGCTCGCGCCCCAAGCTGGTGATGGATGGGCAAGATCTTTTTCTACTGCCTCGCAAAGAGGAAGTGAAGTGAAGCCGTACTTGCGGGCCATCATATAATGGGAGTACAAGCGGTCGATGGGGTTGCGGAGCATGATTAAGATGCGGGCATTAGGGTGTTCCGCGGCAAGAGCGGCTGGGGCGGCATGCGAAAATAAATAGGAGGTACTGCATTCTCCACGGAGAAGCGCTGTTGATGGGGCGGGTGCAAAAAGAGAGGCGTACTCGGAGGAGTCGCGAATAAAGCCTACTTGAAGTACCGGAAGGGGAGATTTAGAGAAGTAGTCCGACAGATCTAGGCGGGTGTTCGCACGAAATTCGGGGGAGAACTTCGAGGTGTCGATATCCGAGGAGTAGTAATTGGGCTCCTTGAGAGGGCTGAGGTAAACATCTGATCGAGCATTGAGGCGCTCGAAAACTGTGGTGGTCCCAGCTTTAGCGGCTCCTATAACGAAAAAATTTAGAGAATCCTTTTTCACGTGAGAGCTTAAAATGG
The DNA here is from genome assembly GCA_015660615.1 of Flavobacteriales bacterium. GTDB lineage: Bacteria > Bacteroidota > Bacteroidia > Flavobacteriales_D > Sanyastnellaceae > UBA974. The sequence continues at coordinate 1,949 of DQKQ01000269.1, read as the reverse complement.
GTGGGGGATGGAGATAAAGCCATACTCCTTCTTAATCTGGAATACAGCCATTATATTCCAAACAACAGTACTGACTCCAGTCGCAATCGCTGCTCCCATTAGACCGTAAAGTGGAATAAAGTATAGGTTGAGAGCTACATTTATGATGGAGGCAACTATGATGATATTTCGAGCTTGCTTTTCCTTCCCTGTCATGTTGAGTAGGTACATCACTGGGCCGCAAATAGCATTTATGATTTGGCCTATAGCTAGGATAATTAAGGGGGCAACACCAGCTGTGAACTCTTCACCGAAGAAGTCTAAAACAAAACTCGGGAAGATAAGAATTGCTATAAAAATGGGTATGCTGATAATGAGGTTCATATACCCAATGTTGCGGGTCATCTTTCGGAGACCTGCCAGATCATTCTTTGCACTAAAGGAGCTGAACATTGGGGCCGCTATGCTATTTATTGCGAACTGAGCGAAGGTTATGAGGGTGGCTACTTTGAACGCCAAGCGATATATTCCCACCTCTGACTCATCTAAGTAATAGCCAATCATCAGCGTGTCAGACCAGCTCATGATCATAAACATCGACGTGCTTATAAGCATGGGGAAAGCCACCTTTAGAAGTGGTTTTATGGCTATTTCATCAGTCTTGGAAGTTGTTTTTGCGACGACTTGCTTTGACAGAGTTCGTGGGGTCGTGAAAGCTGCAAATACTGACAGCAAAATCACTCCTATTCCGAATGAAAAAAGTGGAATTAAGTGGGTTTCATAGCCCTGAAATTGTAGGATGAAGAATGCCGCAATCGCAATGAGGATAACTGTCCCTCTTTGAAGAATGCTGTACCCTTTCATCTTTTTCATTCCTCTGTATGCCTCTGCATTTATTTGATATGAGGTTGCAAAAGGAATAATGTGAGCAGCAATTCTAAATGGGGTCGTGAGACCTTGATTCCCGAATACCATGGCTAGCTCGTAAGCGTATACATAAAGTAAAACACCAAGCAAAATTGAAAACGGCAGAGAGAGTAATATAGCCAGTCTGTAGACCTTACGGAGGTTAGCGCCCGCTCCCTTTTCAACGAATTCAGGGATGAATCTTACCAAGGCTCCCCCAAGACCCAGTCTGGCGAACAAGCTTGCGATGGTAAGGGCTGTAAGGCTAAGCTCGAAAATTCCGAAAGACTCTGCTCCATAGTTCGTCGTGATTAAGTAGGCAAAAATGTAACCGGCTCCGGCTCCGGCGACTTTAAACGCCATAACAAGGCCACTACCCGAGAGCAGTTTCTTGAAATCCGGATTCAAATTTGCTAGGAACGATAACATAGGAATATAATATCTATGCTAAGAACGCGAAGAAAATACAAGTCCGTACATCTTCATTTGTTTTACCATTGAAGCAAGACCATTCGACCGTGTCGGACTCAAATGTTCATGCAGCCCTATATCATCTAAAAAGTGTAAATCAACGCTTGCAACATCATCGGGTTTAGCACCGCTCAGCACTTTTAACATTAGAGCGACCAAACCCTTTGTGATAATCGCGTCGCTGTCAGCTGAGAATACCAAATTTCCTTCTTCATTTTTTCTTGCTGTTAGCCAAACTCTGCTCTGACACCCTTTAATTAAATTCTCTTCTATTTTCTCATTCTCCTCCATAGGGTATAGCTCTTTTCCCATATCAATGATGTACTCATACTTCTCCATCCAATCGCTAAACATCGAAAACTCCTCAACAACTTCGCTTTGACGTTCTTCTAACAATTTCATGTTTCCCATAATGCAAAGGTATGGGAGCTTGGTACTTAATATAGGTAGTCGATGTGCTTTCAATATTAACATAGTATATCTCTGGGACTAAACCCTATATATCATTATCCATTAGATATATCGATGATATAATTCTTACAACTAACAAATACTGCATTGTTACACAAAAGATTTGAATTTTAATTTGGGTC
>DQKQ01000099.1 GCA_015660615.1 Flavobacteriales bacterium | reverse complement strand
CGACGGAGAATATTGGATGTGATACAATTACTATATGTTTGGACCAAACCTTTGATATAGGGGTAAATTTTCTCGGACCTGAACCAGGCCAGTTTGTTACGCTTGATGTTGTCCAAAACCTTTCTCCTGGAAACACAATTACAGATTTTGGTATAATTGATGGAGAAACGGCTAGTTTGAGTGGGATATTTCAAGGTAACGAGGCGGGGATCAGTACAATAGAGATTGTCGCTACAGATGATGGAACACCCTCATCGGTAACTGCCCTAACGATGGTTATAGAAGTACTAGATGTGACGTTGCCGGAGTTGACAATTGATGGGAATTTAGCTATTTGTGCTGGAGCCGAAACAGTAATCACAGCATTGGGGGATTTTGACAGTTTTTCATGGAACCTAAGTAGTCAATTTACTGATGGTAACGTTGCGACCATTCCTTTCGGCGGAGCCATTGTAGTGACAGGTAACCTAGACGTTGGGTGTTCAGTGTCACATACTTTCTACATCGCCCAAACCCCTTACTATCTTCCAGATCTTGAGCCTTTACCACTTGTTATTTGTTCTGATGACACAGCTTATGTATTCGCACCCAATCCAGAAGATTTATACGTTGATTTTTCATGGGAGGCTGATTGGAATGGTCTTGGAGGCGAGATTTACGAAGTAGGACCAGATGGTGACGAGGCTTGGCTTGCACCTGGGATGTATAGACTTGTTGTTGAAGATTCGGGAGGGTGTTTCGGACAACGTGTTTTCTTGGTGGATGGAGTGGATTCAACGATTCCAGATGTGACGATTCCACCGATGTGTACAGGTCTAGATACAGTAGTCTTTGAGGGAGGATTTTCGAGTTCTGATGAAGGAGATTTAAATATATACCTGATTTCATCAAATGATTTGGGATGGGAGGGTAGCTTTATAAATGTGTATGTAAATGGAGTAGTTGTTTCAACTCTAACTCTAACGAATAGCACTTTTGATAATTTTGCATATCCTATTGTTTTCGGAGACTTTATAGAAGTAGAATATATTTCAGCGAATGTTAACAACGACATTAACAACGAAGTCCAAGTATATAACTGTAGCAACAGTCAAAACCTAACTGAAATAAACAATCTTTCTTCTGGAATTATTTACTCTTCAGATGCTCAATGTGCTACAGAAGAAGCATTTGGAGTTTGGGATGTAACAAGTGGACCAGGCACTTCTTGGTTTGAGAACGAACTTCAGTATAACACTTTATGGGCTCCTACGGAGTATGGAATGTATGAGCTTTGTTTTTATGAGGAGAATTGCAACATACCATATTGCTATGATGTTGAGGTCACCCTTCCTCCAACCATAACATTAAATGAAACAGAAGTTTTCTTATGTGACGGAGAAGATTTGGACTTATTTGCTGACACCACAGATGCAGGAGGAGCGGCGACTATTAACTGGCCCTACCCAGGAACGGACAATGTTCTATATAATGAGTACAATTATGACGAATATACAGAGGTTATTATTGTAGTTGAAATTGAAAATGGATGCGGGTCAGATGAGGCTCAGGTAGAGGTAACATCTCAATTTGCACCACTTATCGACAGCATGTTCCTATGTGATGAAAATGATTCGATCACAATCGATCCCATTGAAGGCGATGAAAATTACGAATTAGATTACGAGTGGACTTGGAATGGTGGAGCGATCGATGGCGCCGATGAACTTGTAGTAAACGCAACAGGATCTTACTGCGTTACTGTAACAAACGAGTGTTTTCCCAATGGGGATTCTGATTGTGGATTTGTTGATATTGTAAGCCAAATAGAAGGTGTTTTTGCCGCTGAAGCAGGAGGAGTAGTAAGTGATTGTGACGGCTTAGGTATTGATCCAGGTGAGTTTGTAACAATTGATTTAAATCTTCCTAGCGATCAGTATACAGCTACGTGGCCTGATGGCTCAACGGGAACAACTTGGACAATAGCTGAAGATTTACAGGCGACAGACGCACAAGGTAACTTGCTTTTCGACGAAGAGGGAAATCCAATTTGGGCTTATAACGGGTCACAAATATGCGTAGACATTGAAGACCCGTATGGCTGTGGAGTAACAGAACACTGTGTCTTTTTATTTATTGGACAGCAACCAACGATAAACCCAGATGTTAATGGTGTTATAGCGGCTCAGCTTGACGATATCATAACGATGTGTCCGGAGATTCCCTATACGTTTGACTTGAATGCAATACAACCAGGACCTCCTTATAGCGATATATCATGGTCAACAGTGTGCAATGGTGAATACATTCATTTCGGAAATGACGAGGCTGAAACACTTACTAGCTGGCAGTTCCCAGAAGATTGTTGGGGAGACGTGTTAACAATGCAAGGAACTCTTGCTAATCCGTGTGCTCCAGGTGGAGTACTTTGGGAAGTTGACGTAGAAGTAGATTATTGTGAAATCACTATTCCGAACGTATTCACTCCTAGGAATGCGGATGAGTTAAATCAGAAATTTGAGATAGAAGGTTTAGAAAACTATGATGGTGTACTTGTAAGAATATTTGATAGATGGGGTAATCTCATTTACGAAAACTTTAACTACCAGAACGAATCGGCTTGGTTCGGGGATGATGCTGCTGATGGAACGTATTGGTACACTTTGCTTCTTCCAAACGGTTTCGAACACCAAGGCACGGTTAGTATTTTCCGCTAACATTATTTGAGAAACAAGTAAATTTGGCAAAAGTACGCACCCAATATACCTGTTCAGATTGCGGAGCATCGACATCACAATGGGTGGGAAAGTGTCCAGGTTGTCAAGCTTGGAACACGCTTGCAGCTGAAACGGTTGCCGATTCAGGAAAACGAACACACAGGTATGCTGAAGGCGGTACTGGCGGAGTTCTTAGACCAAGAGTAATGCCACTTGCTGAAGTTAGTACAGATAAAGTCACACGACTTTCTTCTGGCGATGTAGAGTTAGACAGAGTTTTAGGGGGTGGAGTTGTTCCAGGCTCCCTTATACTTCTTGGCGGTGAGCCAGGAATAGGAAAATCAACATTAATGCTTCAGGTTGCTATGATGGTTAGCAGCTTTGGTAAGAAGGTTTTATATGTAAGTGGCGAAGAAAGCCCTGAGCAGGTTCGTATGAGAGCTAAGCGAATTGGCGAGGTGCCCGCTGACTTAATGGTCCTTCCGGAAACTCGGGTTCCTCTGGTTTTAAGCGCCCTGAGGGAAGATGATTTCTCTTTACTATTCATTGATTCAGTCCAAACTTTAGATCAACCTGAAATCGATGGAGCCCCTGGGTCAGTTTCTCAAATCAGAGAATCAGTTGCAGCTATAACCGCTCATGCAAAAGCTCATGCATTACCCGTTTTCTTAGTGGGTCATATTACTAAAGAAGGGTCTATAGCAGGCCCTAAAGTGCTTGAACATATGGTTGATGTAGTTCTTCAGTTTGAAGGGGATCGCAATCATGCTTATAGAATGCTTAGGGCTGCAAAAAACAGATTCGGCACCACATCGGAGTTAGGTATTTATGAGATGCTTGGTGATGGATTAAAAGCTGTAGAAAACCCAAGTGAAGTATTGCTAGGTGAAGCAGGAGAAGCCTCAAGTGGATCTGCAATTTCCGTTGCTCTTGAAGGAGCCAGACCTCTTCTTATAGAAATGCAGGCTCTTGTAAGTACGGCTGTTTACGGGACGCCACAGAGATCGGGAACTGGATTTGATTTGCGTAGGTTAAATATGCTCCTTGCTGTTTTAGAAAAACGTTGTGGCTTTAAGTTGGGCTCATTTGATGTGTTTCTAAATTTAGCTGGAGGTCTCAAGATTAAAGACCCTGCAAACGACTTAGCGGTTGTTGCAGCAATTCTATCATCAAGTTTAGACCTTCCTCTCGATCGTGATACATGTTACGCTGGAGAAGTGGGGTTAAGTGGTGAAATCAGACCGGTAGCTAGACTTGAAGAAAGAATATCAGAAGCTGCACGATTGGGAATGAAACGCATGTTAGTGAGCGGACATGGAAAAACCCCACCAGTTCCTAAAGGCCTTAAACTTGTTGCGATTAAGAGAGTCTCTGACATCCAGAGAGTTATATTTTAAAGAAATTACTTTCCTTCCAGCACTACGACAAACTCTCCTCGGGGAGCCTTTTCCATAAATCGAGCAAGTACTTCGCGAACACTCCCTCTGACAACCTCCTCGTGAAGTTTAGAGATTTCGCGGCAAAGTACAATTCGCCTGTCGCCACATTCGCACTTAATAATTTCTTCAAGCAACTTAATAACCCTATGTGGACTTTCATAAAGCACTGTAGTGCGAGACTCTTCAAGAATCGTTAACAGCCTTTTTTGCCTTCCTTTTTTATGTGGCAAAAACCCTTCAAAAATAAAACGGTCACACGGTAAACCTGAAACGACTAGAGCTGGAACGAAAGCTGTAGCGCCAGGTAGACAGCAGACATTAATATCTGCTTCAACGCAAGCTCGAACAAGTAAAAACCCTGGATCAGAAATTGCTGGGGTTCCAGCATCGGAACACAGTGCGTAGTTAAGCCCTGAATTAATTTGGTCTACAATAGCGTCCACAGCTCTATGCTCATTGTGCAGATGGAAAGACCGAATGGGCCTGTCAATATCATAGTGACGTAAAAGCTTCCCAGTAGTTCGGGTATCTTCTGCAAGGATTAAATCTGCTGATCGAAGAACATCAAGGGCTCTTTCTGTAATGTCTTTAAGATTCCCTATGGGCGTTGGCACAACATATAACTGACCTTTATTCATGACTGGAATCGCCTGTTTATTCGTTTGTAGAACGAGTCTAAAGCGGCCTCAATTTCATTACTAGTTCCTCTTGTTTTGATGCTTGAGTTGAAAACCTTTTCTGCACTTTTAATGTTATTACACTGATCTACGATATCTAACATATCATTAAATTTTATGTTATCATTCGAAAATAAAGTAGAGGTGAAATTAGCTCTATCTAATATAGTAAGACCTTCACCGATAGAGTTGAGGGGTGATGATTGTAGACTTTCGGCCAAGCTTCTCACTTTTAAATTCGCTTTTTTAGGGGGTGTACCTGTTACTTCTTCAATAGAAGAAATTAAATCCGTTTGAGACTTTTCACTTTCCTCATCAATTCCAGGATTTATGAGATCCTCACCTTTTCCCCCATTCTGAGAAACGGTTTCAAAAGCTTTATAGCGCAAAACAGTAATTCGCTCGTACAGATTTCGAGATAAGGCATGCATTTCTATGATTTCTTCGGTGGATAATTTACCGACCTTTAGATCTCTCACGTTATTACCAAGCTGGCTCACGAGCTCTTCTAGGCTTATGTACTTTTCACGACTCATAGATGAGCATTTTGTATAATAGCAAATATACAGTTTGGAATAAGGGTCTCGCTAAAAATCATCATCATCGATATCGTTGAGATCATTAGATTTTTTCCCCTTCTTTTTTTTCTGCGTTTCCTCAGAATCTCCAGCGTTTTTAATAGCCTCTTTTATCTTTTCGGCTTCATCCCTAAAAGCCTTTTTTCTATGAGATCTATGTGCAGATCTATCATAGCTGTAAACGGGTTCGTTAAGTGTTCCGTCCATGGCTAAAAAAAACATATTTCCCAGACCGTCATCTTCAATATTTCCAAACTCCACTTCTCGTGATTTTCGCAAATCCCTTAGAGAAAAACCTAAGGTATAATCAATCTTTCCAGAAAAGCTGTGTACACCCTCTACACTAACATCCATTGCAGAAGAGTGTATGTTAATGTTGGGTATCGTGGTTGAAGATGAAGAAATATAAATAGGAGATTCTAAATTATCTAATTGGATGTTTTTCAACCGCTCCCTCAAGTCATTAGGGTTTACTAAAGGTGCAATCAACCTGTGTTCTTTAAGATAATCGGCTACATCGTCAAAGACCTCAAAATTTTCAAGACTACCATGAGAGACCCCTACGATTAAGTTTGCATTTAAGGATTCAGAAGACCAAACCCCATCTTTCCCCCAACCCATTTTACAAGTCCCCGCTATACTCAGCGAGCCTCCTATATGTTGTGCTCTGAGGGTGTTTTGGCCAAAATTATCGTAACAATTAAATAATTTAGGAAGTGAAATTCCGTCTACACTACCCGACAAATTTAGAGCCCATCCTTCTACGCTCGGTCTGAATGATCCCTCTACTCTTACGAGCCCCTCTAAAGTCTTTGCGGTTGAGTTTATAATTTTTAATTTTGACGCAGTAACATTTGCGCGTGTTAATATTGATTCACACTCAAGAGCATCCCATGTTAGATTTTCTGATTCAATTTTTAGTGACAAATTAGAACCAGATGGTAAAAAGGCTGGGCTCGCAGTGCTATCTTCAGCAACAGTTTTATTTCCCCACCAACTCAAGATTGACGCTACATCTATATGTTCTGCATCTAGATTTATATCGCCTTCAATAGCACCCCCATCGAACCAATTTTCAACCCCGAGTAATTCGGCATTAACCTCTCCAACATTCCCCCCCCATTTATAGCCTAAAGACTTGATTTGAAATTTATTATTGTTGAAGTGAGTTCTTAAGTTACCTATACTATATGGAACAGCATTTAATGCACCGCTTAATTTTTCTGATTCAACGGTGCATAAAAACTCATCAACTTTTCCCCAAGGGGTAATACTTAATTCGGAACCAATATCTAACACACCTTCTTTAGGCAAATAAGAGTATTCAGTGCTGTGTAGAGCAGGTATCCAGCTACTATAAGGAGCTCCGGCGTCTAAGGTTGATTGGGTGGTTACTCTCCAATTGGCTGTGCTTGTATTTATACAATTCGCCTCACCATTAATTTGGATTCCCTTAGAATCTATTTGGAATGAATTAATAGAAATAGATGAAATATGAGTATTCGAAAAATACTCATAGCTTCCCTCAGCTGACAACCGACCTTTTTTAACCATTGAAAACCCAGTAATTTTAGGTGAAAGCGCTAAACCACTTTCAGGAAGCATCCAATTTACTAAAATATTTCCCCCATCTACTTTTATCGATAGGCTTGCCTTTCCATCGTACATAATTCCGCTTAGATACTCTTCTAAGACCTCCTCTTTTACAATGCTCTCGAGCTTATCTACACTTAACCCTTCTATTTGAATTTCAGCAAATAAATCTTGAGAATAGTCTAATTTACCATTAAGAGAAATACCATTGATATCAGCATTTCTGATTGAAAGTGAAACAGCACTCTCCTCCCCCAATTGAAATTCCCCAGTAAACTCTCCATTCAAAGGAAGTAAATCTTCAGTAATCTCCCCGCCGATTACTTTACCATTAGCAAAAGAAATATCGTAATTATCGCCCCTAATATCCGCCTGGTTAATCTCCACACTGTAGATTTCATTGTCATTTGAATGGGCCGTTATTGAAACATCTTTAAATCTAAAAAAATCTACTTTTACATCTGCATCTAACTCCGGGCCGTTAGAGTCTTGTGTTTTTAAAATGGAGGTGTTCCAGTCGCCATTTCCGGCTTGTCTTAAATTGATCTGTGCATCTTCTAAGATAAAGGCTTCAACTATAGGGTCTGAGAAGAGCACGTCCCAGAGCGATAAGGCCACTCCTAGCCTAGCGGCTGTAAGTATTGTGTCTTCAGTGTTTACCGTTAGGTTTGTAGCTCCTCCGAGTGCGATATTATTTAAGTTTACCCTCACTTTAGGGAATTCAGACCAAACAGAGATCTCGATCTCTTCTACGCTCAACTCCACTCGGAGTTTATCACTAACTCGTTCAAGAGCAAAGAGTTTAATCCGCTCCTCATTAGCCATTACTAAGAATGTAATCGAGCTTATAATGAGCAATATGACAACCCCAATGGTTATTAATATTCTACTTTTACTCATCAGCGTAAATAGTCACCCATGTGGGTGAGACCTCCCAATTTTATCAACTCTCTGAAAACTCTATTATTTTCAGGATTAAGCTTATATTCTCTAATTCTATCTGTAACTCCTTCACTCTTTCTAATGGTTTCAAATCCATTTCTTGTATCATCTTTAAGCAACGCTTCCCAAATTTTTGCCTTGTCTTCATCGTTACCATCAAAATGATAGACATGTATAACGTCTTTATCACGTTTTGCAAGGATAATATTCCATCTCTCAGAGCTATTAGCTTTAGAACTTAAGATGTAGTAACCAGCGAACTTCCTAAGAATATTTTCCTCACCTAATACTATTTGGTCAGTTCCGAAAGAAACGTATTGAGGGTGGATGGAAAGGTTCTCCTCTAAGTCATCGCTTTGTTCAGAGAAAGTCCAATCCCCCTGCCAAGATTTAGGGAAGTGATTCTTATCACACCTGTTCATAGGCATTGCTTCTGGAAAAGTTACTTCAATACATCCGCTTAGGATTAGTAATGCGCTAAAAGCGATCAGCAATATTTTTTTTCTAAGCATAATAAAAGTCATTAAAAGATTACATTATCAAAGCGATTACTCCGACCACAAAACAGTAAACGGCAAACCACATTAGATTAGTGCCTTTTACGAGTTTAATCATCCATTTACAAGCGGCAAGTCCAGCAATAAATGCTGCTATAACACCTAATGTATACCCAACATACGGAACTGAAATTGGACTACCTACAATAGCTGTATCGTTTCCTAGTATTTCCTTTAGTTCAAGTAAGTTTGCCCCGATTATTGGAGGAAGTGCCATTAAGAAACTAAATCTTGCTGCTTCAGCTCTTGAGATTCCGAGCAGAAGGGCAGCTCCGATGGTACTTCCAGATCGACTAATACCAGGCAAAAGGGCTCCTGCTTGAGCTAAACCAATCACAATAGACGTTCCTACACCAACAGAACCCCTAGGCTTAGATTTCACTTTTTGTGAAATAGCTAAGATTGCAGCAGTGACAATTAGCATTGCTCCAACAAAAGAGCTAGAGGCGAGACCTTCAATATGGTCTTTGAAACTTAAACCAATGATGGCTGCAGGAATAGCACTTAAAACGATAAGTCCTACATATTTCCTTGCCTTTTCACCCTCCTGATTTTTCTTGAAAACACCCGTAATTAAATTTAAGATATCCTCACGGAAAACCACAATCGTACTCAACGCGGTAGCTCCGTGTACCAGAACGGAAAAGGTCAAATCCTCTTCGGGGAGCTGCAGTATGGCAGTCCCTAAAGTCAAGTGGCCATAACTAGAAACGGGAAGAAACTCTGTTAAACCCTGAATGAGGCCTAGAATTAGGTATGAAAAAATTTCCCAGAGATGATCCATT
>DQKQ01000138.1 GCA_015660615.1 Flavobacteriales bacterium | reverse complement strand
GTTTGATGACGAAAAAGATGCGAAAGATCGGGCTAAAAGATCACACAGACATCTGAGTTCAGGTGAGAAAAAGTTTTATGGAATGAGATACACAGAAATAAAAATGTCAAAAGTCAAACTAATCAAGGCAAAATGAAGCTTAAAGAACAATCATCGCTTACAGGCGGATACTTAGCAGACGCAGGTGAATCAGACACTGGGTGGCTACCAGCTGGTGATACTAGAATACTAGGATTCAATCAAGGAAAGCCTGAGCCGTGGTTTCATCAATTAGATTTTGAGCAGGTAGATTTCCCAGTTGCAGATAATGTTTATCTACCGAATGCTACACCAAAGTTAACAGTTATCAAGAGAGCAGAAGTAAAAGACCTCAGCGATGTTTTAAAAGAGCTAGATGCAGAAATAGCAGGCATAAAGAATAGCACAGTTTCAATGTACAATGATCTCAAAAAATAATATATAATTATAGGAATATAAAGATGCGTAAGATATTACTACTAACACTATCCCTGTTGTATAGTCAAGAACTGCCAGAGATGGTGCCGTACAGGTTACTACCTTGTGACTACAGCCCAGATGAGTGGTTAGAACTAGAGATAGAGATTATAGTGCCCCTATCTACAGATGGGATACCTACAGTACATAAGGAAGAGACGTTAGAGATACTCTATGAACGGATCAATTTTGAGATCATTAACCCCAGTATACGCAATGAGATGTTTACGATAGATGGTAAGTTATATTACTTAATACGTCTTCCCTTTAATGGGATTCCGTGGGGGTGAATATAGATTTAGGATACTTAATCTTATACTGGAAAGTAGTTCTATGTATAGGAATAGTAATGATGTTATTGTCAGCAAGTTTAAGTAAGGAGAAGTAAAATGAATAAGGAAAAATTTGGGTGGGTAATGGCTAAATGCTCAGAAGCTGCCTATATGAATAGTAAGGAGGCTAAGCCCTTGTATAAGGGATTAGGGTTTGATAAACATAAGTACTTTGACATTAAAGGTGCACAATGTCATGCGGCCTATAACAAGGAGTATTTTGTATTGGCGTTTAGGGGTACCGAAGTTAAGTCTTGGTCTGATATAAAGGCTGATTTAAACGTTAGCTCTGTTAATGCTAAGCATTCTTATGGTAAGGTTCATGAGGGGTTTGAGAAAGAAGTTGATAAGCTCTGGACACGTGTAAGAGACTATGTATTAAAGCAGTGTCATGATAGAAAGCTAATCGTTACCGGTCACTCACTTGGAGCATCTATGGCAACGATTACAGCTGCTAGATTGAAAACGGCTGGATGGAATGTTAATGGACTGTACACTTATGGTTCACCTCGAGTAGGGAACGAATCGTTCAAGAAGAGCTTAGACATACCACACTACAGGTTTGTTAATAACTCTGATGATGTAACCAAGATGCCGTTCTACCATTGGGGCTATAGGCACCACGGTGGGCTACGTTATATTAACTCTAAGGGTACTGTCGAGCTCGGCACTAACGTGGTGCGCAGGACATTAGACCGGCTGGCTGGTAGGTGGAGTGGCTTCAAGAATAAGGACTACTTCGACGGCTTATCAGATCACAGCATTACAGGATACGCTGATAACTTACTTGAGTATGTTGAGGAGACAACTGATGAAAACAGCTAAATACTTCACAGCAACATGGTGTGGGCCGTGCAAAGCATTTAAACCTGTTATAGAGGAATTGATGGAAGAAGGTCATCAAATAGAGATATTCGACATTGATGATCACCCAAGCCTGACTACAGAACATAACATACTCTCAGTACCGACTACTATTATTCTAGAAGATGGGAAAGAACTAGTAAGGTTTGTTGGTGCTAAGACTAAACAGCTTATTCAGGACAGGTTAGGAGCTTAAATATGTTAAAAAATAAGTGAAAATAAACCTTTCAAGTATCGCCGTTTATGTTTATATTCTAATATAACAACCAAGAGGAACCAAATGAAAAACGTATTAGATTATAGAAACATAGGCAGGAATGCAAAAGGTAAATTAGAGTTCTTCTCTTCTAGGCCAAAGTTATCACTCAAACCTAAGAGAGCAAAAGGTGAAGGACTGACAGTAGAAGAGAAACAGTTCTCATGGAACTGGTATCAAGCTAACGCTAGCCGTGTTAATCTTACTGATGCATTCGAAAGAGCACTTAAGAATTTTTCAGGCAGAGAAGATACTAAGTCAACAGACTTAAAAGTTCTCAAGAGCTATTTCAGCTACGGTAACAATGAGGCTTCACTCGATGCTTATCTTAACCTCAAGAGTTTCAGTACATTAGTAAAATAAGCAAAAATAAACCTTTCAAGTATCGCCGTTTATGTTTATATTCTAACATAACAACAACGAACTAGAGGTTACAATGATTACTTACTTACTTTACATACTAACAATTACAGCTTATCTTTGGATAGGTATAAAAGATCCGATAGGATTAATACCAAAGGTGGCGAAGTAATGGGTTACAAAATAAACAATATTGAATTTAGTGAAATCGTGGATGTCTATGACATTCACGGACATGACAGAGAAGTTGAAGTTCTCGGTTACGATGAGGCTGGAAATGAATATTCAGCATGCGCCATGGAATCAGTAGGCGAACTCGCTGAGGTGTTTGAGGACACTATTGAGCTGATCAGCAAAGCTGATCCTAACACTCCGATCTACTACACTTACGTCATGAAAAAGAAAGATCGATTTGGTATTAACGTGGTCAAGCCAGTTCGTACTGAATGGCTTCCTATAGGAGATAAATAATGAAGAAAGGTTCAAAGAAAATTAGCCCGGCAATGCAGGCTCTACTGGACATGCAGAATGATGGCACGACTGTGGCAATCACATACGGTGAGAAGAAATCGAAGTCAAACTGGGTAGCAACAGGACCCGATGACGATTATCTTGCGTATCTTAGTGGTGATATATCAAACCAATCAGATGGGCTTGATGATCTGTCTGATTATGATGATCTTGAAGTAGAAGATACATTTTTAGATTAATTAAAAAAGAGGTTACAGAATGAATAGTTACGACAAATATATAGAAACAATTAGAGCAAGTAGTTACCTAATTGGTGTAAGAGATGGATTAAGGACTAGTCCCCTTAGAAACATTACATTACTGGCACTCCTGAGTGAGACTAACTGCTTGACAAATAATGATGGCACTCCCATTCCGCAGAGCGAGATTGATGATATCAACTCTATCGCTGTTATTTGGTACAATGAAGCCGATGAGATGCACATCCATCAGGTATACAACTTTGATACCGGTGAGATCTACTGGGATTTCGATTCGATTGGCAACATGGACTGGACAGATAACGATGACAAACTTGTAGGCTCACTAATAATGTTTGGTGGTTTAGAATAATGGCTAAAGATAGCAAAGTTGTAGATGGTTATAATAAATGTTGTGCTGATTTGCAGCATGCACCTGAATCATTAGCATACTTCAAGAAGATAGCAACTGCTGATAAGAATTTATTAGAGGCGTTGGTCTGTGAGAAGATGGGATGGAGGTGGATATACGAGACTTTGCATGGTTTTGATGCAGAAGGTAATACACCGATTGAAATAAAGAATAATTGCTTCCATGGTAACACACCCATAAGTGGTGTTGGTAAGTTTATGAATGTGAATGCTATTGCAAAAGTTAAAGCATTTATAGCAGACAAAGCCACATTAGCTATTCCTTGTTGGGTGCATGGTGTATTGGAAGCAATAATAGAAGTAGAGCCGATAACAAATGGCATGCGTTCAAACTTTTTGAATGTGTTGATAGTTAAGTCTGTGAAGGGTTTGAAGTTAAAATCGTGGAATGAGCTTGTAGAAATATCGGAACGTCCAAGGGGAGAAAGGCCTCAAATGCCATCACCGGAGATTCGTTTAAGTAATTGGT
>DQKQ01000234.1 GCA_015660615.1 Flavobacteriales bacterium | reverse complement strand
ATCTTCTATGCTCAGGACCCACACCCAAACCTCGGGATGGTCACTCACTGCTCAGGACCCTTGGAATAACGTTGCACGAACCGCCATCGAGGCCTTATCTGCCACCTTCGGAGGGACTCAGTCTTTACATACAAACTCTTTAGACGAAGCTATTGCTTTACCTACAGATGCTTCAGCTAGAATAGCTAGAAATACTCAGCTTTTATTACAAGTAGAGGCGGGGTATACAGCTGCTGTCGACCCTTGGGCTGGGAGCCGTTTGATGGAATTTCTTACAGAATCTATCGCTCGTAGAGCTTCTGAACTTATGGATGAAATTTTCGAGCTCGGAGGGATGTCTAAAGCTATAGAAGTGGGTCTTCCTAAACTCAGAATCGAAGAAGCCGCAGCTCGAAAACAAGCTCGAATAGATAGTGGAATAGACCGTATCATAGGTGTGAATATGTACAAAGTGTCTTCTGAAGAAGGTGATATTGACTTTTTAAATGTCGACGCTTCTGCTGTGCGTGATGCGCAGCTTTCTAAGCTCGCACTAATTAAATCTACTCGTGATACAGCTGCAGTCATTTCTTCTTTAATTTCCCTGAATGAAGGAGTTAAGGCTTCTGGCAATTTATTAGCTTTAGCTGTTGATGCTGCTCGTAATAGAGCTACCTTAGGTGAGATAAGTGATGCTTTAGAAAAGGAATTTGGACGATTTAAACCCACTGACAGAAGGGTAAGTGGAGTATTTTCAAAAGAGATGAATAACCACAGTGATTTTAAAAAAACCTTAGCTCTGTCCCACAATTTTGCAAAATTAGCTGGACGACGCCCTCGTATTCTAGTCGCTAAAATGGGGCAGGATGGTCACGATAGAGGCGCTAAAGTCGTCGCCTCTGCTTTTGCTGATCTCGGATTCGATGTTGACCTAGGTCCACTTTTTTCTACCCCTGAAGAAGTTGCACGCCAAGGAGTTGAAAACGATGTCCACATAATAGGTATCTCTACTTTAGCTGCAGGTCACCTCACATTAATACCGGCTTTGATAAAGACTCTTGCCGATCTTAACCGCTCAGATATTTTAGTAGTTGCTGGTGGTGTTATCCCTCCGGGCGATTGTGATTCACTTTACGATATGGGTGTAGTGGGCGTTTTCGGTCCAGGTACTACGATCACTTCTTCTGCAACTGAGATTTTAAACGTCTTAACTTCCTCATTTTCATAAATAACTGAGGGTATGCAACCTTTTATATTTAAGGACGTCTTAAAACTAGGCTTGGATTATCTAAGCCTTTTAATTATATTTTTAAGTTTTACCTAATTGCATAGTTCTATGAATATTAAAGCGACTTTATTATCCCTAGCATTCATGGTGTCGATTGTTTCGATGTCTGTAATGGCTCAGAAGGCTCAAGTTAAAGGTGTTGCCGGTACTCCTGTACCTGGTCAACTTATTGTGAAATTCGAAAAGTCTGTTGACATCGATGCCTTTACAAACTCTTATAAGTTAATTGACGGTTTTAAATCTGGTCTTACTGAAGTAGAGCAACTTTCTACTCTATCTAATATTTATTTACTTAGTTTCTATAAGCAAGGAATAGATGTAGAGAAAATCATTGATGCTTTAGATGCAAATGATGATGTTCAGGCGGTTCAGGTAAACCACTATATCGAAGAAAGAGCTACAACGCCTAACGACACTCAGTTTGGGTCTCAATGGCACCACGTCGAAGGAGCGGATCACGATATTGATTCTGACCTAGCTTGGGATATCTCTACAGGAGGTTACACAGCTAACGGAGATAGAATCGTCGTTTGTATCCTTGAAGGAGGTGGTTCTGATTGGAATCACGTTGACCTTATCGACAATCACTGGGTAAACTCAGGTGAGATTGCAAGTAACGGAATCGATGATGATGGAAATGGATATGTTGATGATGTTAATGGATGGAACGCTACAAGTGGAAATGATGGTATTTCAACAGGAAGCCATGGTACTGCACTAAGTGGAATGATTGGTGCTACAGGAAACAACAACTTAGGTGTTGCTGGAGTGAACTGGTCAGTGGGTCTTATGCAGGTCCAAATGGGTGGTCTCACAGAATCAAATGTAATAGCAGCTTACAGCTATCCACATACAATGCGTAATATGTACAACACATCAAACGGTACTCAGGGTGCGTTCGTTGTTGCTACTAACGCTTCTTGGGGAATAGACCAGGCTAATCCTGCTAACTATCCGGTTTGGTGTGCTTACTACGACGACTTAGGATCTGTAGGTATCCTCAATTGTGGAGCTACTGCAAATGCTCAATTCGATATTGATGTCGTGGGTGATATGCCTACTGGTTGTAGTTCTGATTACATGGTGTCTGTAACTGCTACTAACAATCAAGACGTAAGAACTTTCTCAGCATTCGGTGCCACCACTATTGACCTCGGTGCTCCAGGTGAAAACGTATTTATGACTGCTGCTGGAAATGGCTACGCTGCATCTTCAGGAACATCTTTCGCTAGCCCATGTGTGGCAGGAGCGATTGCACTTATCTACAGCGCTCCTTGTTCAGACCTAGCAGCTAACGCTCTAACATCTCCTCAAGCTACTGCTGATCTTGTAAAAAGCTTTATTATGAGCGGAGTTGATCCCATTGATCAACTTACAAATGAAACTGTATCTGGAGGACGTCTTAACGTCTTTAATTCTATAAATCTTGCTATGACTAACTGTAATCCAGATCTTGGGTGCATGGATGAAACAGCTTGTAACTATAGCCCAGAAGCTATTGAGGATAACGGAAACTGCCAATACTTCGACCTTTGTGGTATTTGTGGAGGAGATGACTCTTCTTGTACTGGATGTACAGATGCCGCCGCTTGTAACTACGACGCTGACAACACTATTGAAGACAATTCTTGTATCTACGGAAATGGAGTTAATATAACAGTTGGTGGTGGATCTTGGGATTCAGAAATAGGTTGGTCTATAATTCTTAACGGAGCTTCTGTTGCTAACGGAGGTGCAGGATCATCAGATCTTTGTATAGGTGACGGTTGTTACACTCTCTCTATGACTGACAGCTATGGTGATGGTTGGAACGGGGCTACATACACTCTTACAGACGTTGCTACTGGAGCAGTTATTATGACAGGTGATCTTGACTCAGCTGCAAATACGGATGGT
>DQKQ01000109.1 GCA_015660615.1 Flavobacteriales bacterium | reverse complement strand
TACTTAGAGCATGTAAGTGACCTCGCAGAAAAAAATGTAACTTATAGGAATTACATAGGAATGGGCTATTACCCTACCGAAGTTCCCAGTGTAATAAGGAGAAATATACTTGAGAACCCTGGTTGGTATACAGCCTATACTCCATATCAATCTGAGATTGCTCAAGGTCGATTAGAGGCCCTCTTAAATTTCCAAACCGTAGTTAGTGATTTAACAGGGAAGGAAATTGCGAATGCGTCGCTCCTCGATGAGGGAACAGCTGCCGCAGAAGCACTGGCCATGCTCTTCTCAGCACGTCCGCGCACGCAAGTAAAAGCCGGAGCGACCACCTTTATTGTCGATACAGCAGTCTATCCACAGACTTTAGATGTGATGAAGACCAGAGCAAACTCACTTGGGATAACTATGATCGAAGCTCCTCGCTCCGAGTGGAAGTTCACGGACGGAGTTTTCGGCTGCCTTCTTCAATACCCCGACGCAAATGGCGAGGCGGAAGATCTCGAAGCGCTCATAGCGAAAGCTCATTCGTCAGATGTCAAGGTTGTGATGGCTACAGATCTTATGGCGCTGCTAATGCTGAAAAGCCCGGGTAAAATGGGTGCAGACGTTGTCGTTGGATCTTCACAGCGCTTCGGAGTGCCGATGGGCTACGGGGGACCTCATGCAGCTTTTTTTGCCGCAGACGAGAGCTACAAGCGCAACTTCCCCGGACGCATAATTGGAGTAAGCGTAGACAGAAATGGCAGCACCGCCCTTAGAATGGCGCTACAAACACGAGAGCAACATATTCGCCGCGACAAAGCGACATCGAATATATGTACCGCTCAAGCTCTACTTGCTGTAATGGCTTCGATGTACGCTGTTTACCACGGCCCTAGAGGTTTACGAGAAATTGCAAAACGAATTCACAACACAACAAAATCATTTGCGACAGCTCTAAATTCTAACAGCTCTATGGAGGTCGTTAACTCATGTTATTTCGACACCCTTAAAATCAGAGTAAGAGGTGGAGAAGACGAAGTGAATTCATTAATAGCTCGATGCCATGCATTGAAGATTAATATCCGTTATTTCAACGACGGAGAGCATGTGGGAGTCTCTCTCAACGAAAGAACTAACATTGAGGATCTCACGAATCTTTGTTCTGCTTTCGGAGTGCCAATAGTGAGAGGAATAGAAGTTGACAGAGCATTTTTCGGAACTCTCTACCGCGAAGTAGACTATTTAGAACACCAAGTTTTCAATAGTCACAGATCGGAAACGGCAATGATGCGTTATATCAAACTTCTCGAGAACAGAGATTTCTCTTTAGTTCATGGAATGATTCCTCTTGGGTCGTGCACGATGAAGCTTAATGCTGCAACGGAGTTATTACCTATTGCTTGGTATAAATTCGCGGAACTTCATCCTTTCTGCCCTCCCGAACAGGCTCGTGGAATGATAGAGATTTTACAAAATCTCGAATCAGATTTAGCTGAAATCACAGGTTTTGACAGAGTTACCCTCCAACCCAACTCTGGTGCTAATGGAGAATACGCTGGGATGCTCGTTATCAAAGCTTACCATGAGAGCATAGGAGAGAAGCGTAGAAATATATGTTTAATTCCTTCAAGTGCACACGGAACGAATCCTGCAAGCGCTGCTATGGCGGGCTTAAAAATCGTCGTGGTCGGATGTATGGAAAATGGAGATATAGATATTGAAGACTTACAAGAAAAAGCGGAAAAACATAGCGAAACATTAAGCTCTATTATGATTACTTACCCTTCTACTCATGGAGTTTATGAGGAGAGGATTCTAGAAATTATCGAAATTGTTCACGCTAATGGAGGCCAGATATATATGGATGGTGCAAATATGAATGCCCAAGTGGGGCTTACCAGCCCTGGAAATATCGGCGCGGATGTTTGTCACCTCAACCTTCATAAAACCTTTGCTATACCGCACGGAGGAGGAGGTCCAGGAATGGGCCCTATCGGAGTTGCGAAACACCTCACTAAATTTTTACCCGGTCACTCTATTATACATCAAGGTGGAGAGGATTCAATCTCTGCTGTATCATCTGCTCCGTTCGGAAGCGCTTTGATAGGACTTGTCCCTTACGCTTACCTTAAAATGTTAGGTGTAAAAGGAGCTACTCAAGCTACAGAGATTGCCATTTTAAACGCTAACTATCTTAAAGTTAGACTAGAAGGAGCCTACGATATTTTATACCAAGGCTCTAATAACACTGTCGCCCACGAGATGATCATAGATTGCAGATCTTTTAAATCCTGCGGGGTTGAAGTCATTGATATAGCAAAACGTCTCATAGATTATAGCTTTCATGCTCCAACAATTTCTTGGCCTGTATCAGGTACGATGATGGTTGAACCCACAGAGAGTGAATCTCTTGAAGAATTAGATCGATTTGTAGAAGCTATGCTAAGCATAAGAGAAGAAATACGATCTATAGAGTTAAAACAAGTTGATGCAGTGGATAATGTTATAAAAATGGCACCTCATACGATTGAGGAAACTACAGCCTCTGAGTGGACACACTCGTACTCAAGAGAAGAAGCTGCTTTCCCAGTTGAGAGGTTGAGAAAAGGCAAATTTTGGGCTCCTGTTGCAAGAGTAAACGACACATACGGCGACCGAAACCTAATGTGCAGCTGTCCACCTATAACTGACTACATAGACGAAATATCTAAATAAAACACTATTTTGTGTTTGTTTAGGGGCTATAAATAATCCTCTGCTAGTATTTCGCGCTTTATATTTGCGAAGTTAAAGATAAATAGAAATCATAAAACGCTCAATATGAAGCAAGTATACTTTTTAATTGCCGCGATGTTCATAGGAACTATTGCAAACGCACAGGTAAAGATGCCGGTGCAAGCTGCTAAAGACGCACAAGCGTCAAGCATAAACTCTGAAGCTCCAGTGCAAGCTGCAAGAGCTGTATTTTGGTCACACGATTGTAATATTGACGACTGTGCAGACTGGTCATTTGGTAACGGAGCTCTAGAAGTTGGTACTCCTTGGGCAGAAATAGACATCAATTTTGAATGTACTACTGATGGGCCTGCTGGACCATACAATCAGTGGGCAGGAGGATCTGGAGACGGTTCTGCGACTAGCGCGATGAACTCAACAACATCGGCTAACGGATTAATCATGGTTGATTCAGATCTTTTTGGACAGGATGCTAACTACGATGCAAACTGGGTTGAGAACTGTTGGTTCTCAACAGTAACACCTATTAACTGTACCGATCACCAATATGTGAGCATCTCTTTAGAGACGCGTTACCGCTGCTGGGATAACGGAGGTTCTGACGATAGTGAGAAGTGTCTTATTGAAATTTCTCGCGACGGAGTGAACTGGCCAGCTATTGATAGTTGGGATGAGGAGTCTGGAACTGTAGATTACGGTGGGGGAGCAGACCCTGTTGCCTCTCGTAAAGAAGTATTCCCTGGATATGGGACAGGTGATTCATCAGATAATCCGTCTTTAT
The DNA here is from genome assembly GCA_015660615.1 of Flavobacteriales bacterium. Classification (GTDB taxonomy): domain Bacteria; phylum Bacteroidota; class Bacteroidia; order Flavobacteriales_D; family Sanyastnellaceae; genus UBA974. The sequence goes on along the minus strand of DQKQ01000109.1, from coordinate 757 downwards.
TAGAATTCGATATTACTGAAGCTGCCGGTGGACAGGAGACTGTTTACATCCGTTTCCGTTGGTCTGGAACTTGGGGTTACAGCTGGGAGATTGACGATATTAAAGTTTACGACACTCCTGCAAACGATACACGTATAGATAACTACTTAAGCTACACAGACTTTGAGCGTACAGGATATTACGAGTACGGTGCTTGGCCGCTTTCTCAAATACCTACTGATCTTGCCGCAGCGGCAAAGGTTTATAACGTAGGTTATGAAGACCAAACAAACGTTACGCTTGGTGTTACTACTGCTGAAACAACAGCTTATTCTTCCGCAATAATTCTCGCTTATGCTACAGCAGACACTTTATCTGCAGCCTACATGCCTTCAGCTCTTGGTCCTGTAACAGTTGATTACACTCTTACTGCAGATGCAGTTGATGAGAACCCAGAAAACAATATGGCATCTCAGTCTTTCAAAGTTACAGATCTATCATGGGGACGTGATGACGGACTTTCTACAGCTGCTGCTCCTGGAGACGGTACAGATGACTACATCGTTATGTCTCTTTTCGACATCGTTGAGGATGTTGTTGTCTACGCTATTGATGTAGCCATTATGGATGGTTCTGAAACAGGAACTTCAGTTATTACTCATCTTTTTGACATGTTCGATTGGAATGATTCGGGAGAACAGTACGGTGGGTTGCTCCAATCTACGGATGAGTTTGATATTATAGCAGGAAACACAAACTCAGTTGGTGAGGTTACAAC
>DQKQ01000046.1 GCA_015660615.1 Flavobacteriales bacterium | reverse complement strand
TATCCTTCTACTGCAGAAACCCATTTTGTTCCATTAAATTTTAATACTTCATCTCTTATGCTCCCAGACATTTCAACTTCTATATCATTTATTGAAAAAGAACCAGAGAGTTTTGTTGAACCAGAAACGATTAAATCCGCACCAAGGAATGTTAAGTCACTAGACCGTGCCCCTGGTTCTGATATTATCTGTTTGCCAATATATCTTATTCCTGCAGGCATTTTATGTCATCTCCAACAAGCTCATAAAGACATCAATATCCCCCGCAACAGATGCCTTTGTTTCTATCTTGTCCCCAGTACCTAAATTAATGGGCTTTTCAATTACAACAGTTGTATCTGCAGGTACTTCAACTGTCTTGAGTAAATACCTTCTTGTATTAAAACTATTGCTTCCAGAAACTGATATGTCGATAGTCGCATCATTCACTCCATCCACATTTGAAATATAAATTGCATGTACAACTGTAGTCGTTCCTACTGGTGCCTCATATAATGTCGTCAATGTGGTCGTTGCCGCTGCTGCTGCATTTGTAAATGTGTTAGCCATTATTATCCTCCAAAAACTATTGACATGGCAGTTCCATGATCTGTTACTGAGTTTCCATCTTCATAAATGACCCCACTTGAATTAATATCACCTGTAGTTGTCAAATTTCCTCCTATTGATGCTGCTCCAGTTGTCTTCATACCGTAATCAAGCAAATATGCATCTGCGCCATCAAGTTGTGTTACTGTCCAAACTGAAGTACTGCCACCACCACCTGGCTCACTTCCAATATTTGTCACAACACGAATAGATCGAACTCCCTTTTCTAAATCTAAAATTGGAAGTATATTTAAATCTGTCTCATCTTTAATTAAAATCTGCTTAGGTGTAATAAATTTTTGAGTTGTCAATATATCATTAAATGACTCAGGTATTAAATAACCCTTAAGAGTAACTGAAAAATTCGTCTTGATCTTTCTCTGTGTGCCTTCGTATTCACTAGCATCTTCAAAGCTATCAATAGTACACCTAAATTTAAACTTGCCGGGCTCACCCCAATATGATCCTTCAGACCAATTAACTTTTTCTACGATTTGATTCATTTGATCTGTAAAACTAGTCCATATTGTAAAATCATAATTGATAGTCACGTAATCAGGAATTGCAACATTGAACATTTCCTTTTTTGGTGTGAGGCCTTTGAGAGCTGAAAACCTATCATACCTATTTTCCTGTGTGTACCTAGATTGGAACGTCTGGTGTAGTTTAGGAGAAGTAGGATCTAACTTGTCAACTGACATTGTATCATCCTTCGCAAGATTTGTTCTCCTAAATGCAATTACAGGCGTCAATATTTTTCTTTTATTGTCCCTTAAGTGACCTTGCTTTTGAATTGCAGCCCATCTCTCAGAATTAGCATATATTACAGGTACTTTTATAAGCTCACCATTTTCCTGAATTTGTGGTCTTATAATATTCTCAAAATAATAAAATATAGTCTGATCTAAATCAAGAAGACCAATAGAAAAATTTTGTGCTTTGTCATCTTTCCTTGATAACTCTCTTCCTCTATTTACCTTGTCTGCATCAGTCTGTAGATTTTTTGGTTGTTTCTTTGGCATTAGTATCCTCTACTTCTTTCTAATGTTATATTTGTTCTTTCTGACAAGAATGCAGTGCAAATAACTGAATGATTATTTTCTTGCATCCCTCCTAATAATTGATTCTCATTAATACTATTTATTTCAAAATGTGCATAATTCCACTCTAAAACATCACCAATATCAGGAACAAAATTTGCATCAATTAGGCTCTGTCTCAAAAATGAGAACGTTACATCTTGATTAGCATCGGGACCAAACTCAGTGGCTTCAAAATCAAAATCTGCTGCATCTATCAAACAACTTAATTTTACTCCCTTGTTATATGCTTTTCCTGTTGACGCCTCACCATATAAATTTGTAGCTGTCTCATACACTGAGACCTTGTACGCAATAACAATCTGATTTATAATACCATCTTTTGCATTTTTTGGATCGCCAAGAAGTCCTTTATTGATAGTATCAAAAAAATTTAAATCTCTTGTTCTTAAAAATCTACCAGGCATAGTTTTATCCTATATAAATTTGTAATGGTACTTTGCTAAGTTTCTCTTGCAAACGTGTGCTCTCTTCACTATCTGCCTCCATCATTAATTTTCTACTTGTCTGTTCTAATGTCTCTCTGAGCTCAGTAATAAGTTGTTCTTTTTCTGTAGCAGCTTCACTACGTAATGTTTCTCCGTCCATATTCATTTCTGCATTAGGAATTGGTATAGCACCATACTTGCTTCTAATATTTCCTAACAGCTCTTTACACAATGCTAATCCATATTTTCTAATCCATTGTTTACCAACATCATTAATATATTGATACTGCATATTGTTATAAGGAACATTAGAGTAGTCTGAAATTACATCTATTGGTTCACCACTACTAGTGACAAGTGTGTTATTTCTTTCAGATGTTAAAATATAATCAAAATATAATTTTTGTGGTGAAGTAGGTATTGGGAATATTCTTAACTTATTATTAATAAGTGTAAATGTATAAGACGACTTTCTTATCTGATCATTAAATTCTATCGCCTGTATTCTTAATAGGTCTTCAAAAACTGGCATCAAAACAAATGAAGTAGCGGGAGAATATGATCCAAAACCAAAACCTTCCATCATATTTGCTGTGCCATATCCGGTTGTAGAATAAGGATCATAATATTTTGTAATAGCAGGAGGAGGATCATGAAATACCTTTTTAACCTCAATACTCGCATTAGATTCAGATGCTGCACCGTATAATGCATTTAAATCATATTCTTGACTACCACTCACAAGACTAATACTACCTTTTTTCCAATCAATATAACCGCCGGCACCTGCTTCTGTACCGTACTGCTGACTTAAAAATACTGTCCTCCCTAATGTGGGAGTTACTCTCCTGCCAGTCAATACAGAACCAGTTTCTTGTCCCTGTAAATGGAATAAATTATCTCTAATATTAAACTGATTTACCTGAGCACTATATTCTGTCACAGCTTCTTCAAAGCATGCGTAAAAAGATCCTGATTGTAATTCAATATCAACAATGGGATGACCCAAACGTCTACCAGCCCAAACAGAAAATTTGTCCGCTGAGGACGTATATTCGGTATCTGTATCGTAAAAACCGTAGGGTGTATCACCTGCTGCAAATGAACTCGATCCTTGCCAAATTTCAACAGCCATTTATATTCTCCATATAGAAACGTTTCCTTCTATAAATATAAATTTGTAAGGATTAATTTCATAACAAATAAAAAAGGGGCTCGATTAAAAGCCCCTTTTTATTGTTAAATTGCAGTATTAGTCTTAAACTAAACCTGTCTCTGCAACATTCACTAAGCCATAGAATTCGGAACGAACCATTTTCTTAGCATAGCGAGTCATCACACCACGTCTTGGAGTGAAGTTAGTTGGATCGTAGACAACCGGTGTCAAGATCATAGGCACGTAAGGTGCATATACAGCGCCAGTTTCTAAGAACTGAGCACCCCTGAATCCACAAAGAATTTGATCATCTTGTAGATAAGGGTTCTTGTACACATTAAAACGGTTTGTCAACATACCAATCTTCTGAACACCCATTGCGTATGTTTTAGTTACATCAGCATCAGAATCTGTTGCGAATCCAGGAATTGACTCAAGGATAGTAGCAACTTCAGGTGAAACCACGATGAAGTTAGCGCCACCACGTAGAGTTTTCTTGTGGATTGCGTTAGATACTGATTGGATTTTATGTCCAAGAGTCTGGAACCACTCACCCTTTGTGTAAGCGGAAGCGTTAGCAGAAACTTCTACGAAAGTACTCGTAGATGCTTGCCAGTCGTTTCCAACCCGGGCTGTCCAGTTTTCAGTTTTAGCAGAAGCATTAGTTTTTAACATATCGATGATTTCTAGATCGATTTCCATCGTGACATACTCAGAAAGCATGGCAGTCAGTTCTGCTTCAGCATCAACAGCGTGATAAGCATTAAGGTCTTGAGCAAGCTCAGGAGTCCATACAGCTTTCAGCTTACGAGACTTAGCAGTAATCGGAATAGATCTCATTTCAATATCTACTTCTGGAATACCTACGTTAGGTTCTTCAGGATTAGATCCCTCAGCACTAAACGAAGTTTCAAAATCGCCACGACTAGTTTCAGTCGGAGCTGCATGATACATTACATTCATATCATCAGCAGAAGCAATTGAACCAGAAGCAATCATAGTAACGGTTGTACCGCTAACAGTTGTAAATGCTGGGTAAAATGCTACAATCTCATCATCAGACGTACCTGCGCCTGAAGCTGTGATTGCCCAACTTTTTACTCCGTCAAGATCAGAACCAGCTGGACTTGTAAACGAAACTTTTACCAAATCGCCTGCTGCTGCAGATGCTGATAAGTTAGTATCGAATCGCACATCTGCTGCTGTTGCAGCTGCTACAACTACGTCTGCGGCTGCAGCATCTAGGTCATTTACAGAGTAACCCCACTTGCCAGCGCCATAGACGCCACCAGTTGGATCACCAGAGGCTGAAGTATTGCCGTAAAGGTCAGTGCCTTTAGCGTGCATTTTCCCGCCTTGTTGTGTTGAACCATATTTAAAGTCTAGATAAAATATCAGACCAGACGGTAGGTTCATAGGTTGTACAGAAACGAATTCCTGTGCAGATAGTTCAGCAAAAATTCTACGAACTAATGGAAGGGCAACGCCACTCCACTGTTCCTGATTTGCTGAAGTTCCCGCTTGAGAAGCCTCATCAATAAGTTGACGGGCTTGATTTTCTAAGAGGACTGCCATCCCGGCTACATCAGATTCTCTTTCGATACCTTCTAATAGTCCAGTTGGCTCCCACTTGTTAACCAGTTTGCGAGAGGAATCTAATAGCACATTCATTGGATTGTACCCACCCATTACGTCTTTTAGTTGTTTATTAAACGACATTTGTCATCTCCTAAATTATGTTAGCTAACTTTTTCATTCTTTTCTTGAAATCGTTAGCCTCGTTAATGATTGGTTTGTTAGATTTAGTTGACGCGACTTTCTTTGAAGCATTTCCCCTGCGAGTAGCTCCTTCATTCATCGTCTTTCGTTTCATCGACTCAGCAAATGTAGAATAAACAAGTTTAACTTCGCGTACGTTAGTAGCTCTGTCAAACTGTTCAATAACTTTCATCTTTTGAGTTTCAGAAATGTTGCGACTTCTGAAAAGCTTGTTCGTATAGAGAAGCTTAGCATTAAGAAGATTTACTTCTTGAAGTTTATCCTTCAAATACATGACCGTCTGCTTATACTCTTCGAG
>DQKQ01000090.1 GCA_015660615.1 Flavobacteriales bacterium | reverse complement strand
TCGCTTTTCGTAGTTGACGCCATGACGGGTCAAGACGCAGTGCAAACAGCCAAGGCCTTTAATGATAGAATCGATTTCACGGGTGTTATCCTCACGAAATTAGATGGTGACGCACGAGGGGGGGCAGCGCTCTCGATATTTAGTATAGTAGGTAAGCCTATTAAATTCGTTGGAGTTGGAGAGAAAATGGACGCTCTTGAAATTTTCCACCCGAATAGAATGGCGGAGCGTATATTAGGTATGGGAGACGTGGTTACACTTGTCGAGCGTGCTCAGCAAGTCGTAGACGATAAGGAGGCAAAGAAAATAGAGGAGAAGATTCGTAAAAATAAGTTTGACCTTGAAGACTTTTTATCTCAAATACAGCAGATTCGTAAAATGGGTAATGTTAAAGACCTATTAGGTATGATGCCAGGAATGGGTAAAGCATTAAGAGGTGTCGATATTGATGACAATGCCTTTAATCAAGTTGAAGCTATTATAAGGAGTATGACTCCTAAGGAGAGATCGATGCCGAGGAGTTTAGACTTAAGTAGGAAAAAGAGGATTGCTAGAGGGAGTGGAACTGAAATTGAGGAGGTGAATAAACTACTTAAACAATTTGAGGATATGAGAAAGGTGATGCAGATGATGAATAAAGGCGGTGAAAAAGGGCGCGGACGTTTGCCTATGCCTGGAATGAGTCGTGGAAGATGAAATTACTTGACGGAAAGAAGCTTTCATTAGAACTTCAGACTGAGATTGCAGCTGAAGTTGAAGCGCACGTAGCTAATGGTGGTCGCAAACCGCATTTAGCGGCAATATTGATTGGGGACGACCCAGCGAGCAAAGCTTATGTAGGGCATAAGGTGAAAGCGTGTGCGAAAGCAGGATTTGAAAGTTCGCTTATTGAGCGAGAGGGAGATATTTCCCAATCAGAGCTGTTAGATATGGTTCGAGAGCTGAATGAAGATGATTCTATTGATGGATTTATAGTCCAACTCCCCCTTCCTTCTCATATCGATAACCAAGCAGTGATTGAAGCGGTGAAGCCTTCTAAAGATGTTGATGGATTTCATCCTGAAAATGTAGGGCGTATGGCATTAGGTCTTCCTACATTCTTACCTGCCACACCCGGAGGAATCATGACTTTACTTGAGAGAAATGGTGTGAAAACTACTGGGATGCATGCGGTGGTAATAGGCAGGAGCGATATTGTGGGAAATCCTATGACTACGCTTTTAAGCAGAAACGCAGAGCCTGGGAATTGTACCGTTACACAGTGCCACAGTAGGACTGTTGATCTAAAATCTCACACCTTAAAAGCGGACCTTATTATAGCAGCAGTTGGAAAACCACACTTTGTGACTGCAGATATGGTAAAAGAAGGTGCTGTTGTAGTTGATGTGGGAATAAACAGCATAGAAGATTCAAGTAGGAAATCAGGCAGGAGGTTGACAGGTGATGTAGACTTTGATAATGTAGCTGAGAAGTGCAGTTTGATTACCCCTGTTCCTGGCGGAGTGGGTCCTATGACTATAGCCACCCTTTTGCAAAATACACTAAGAGCCCGTCTTGCTTCAAAAAGATGACACAAAATGGATGCAGCGAGCCCTAGAGCTTGCTGAAAAGGGTAGCTCCTCTACCCTACCTAATCCCATGGTTGGTTGTGTAATCGTTTTAGATTCAAAGGCTATAGCAGAGGGATACCATGAAAAATATGGAGAAGGGCACGCGGAGGTGAATGCTCTGGCCACTATTCCAGAATTAAGTCGTGAGGTTTTATCTCGCGCTACTGCATATGTAACACTTGAGCCATGTAGCCATCACGGAAAGACACCTCCATGCGCAAATCTGCTTATAGATAGAGGTGTTGGCAGAGTTGTTTACGCTCTAGAAGATCCCAACCCTTTAGTTAGCGGTTCCGGACATTCATTACTAAAAGGTGCTGGCTTGGAAGTTGTGGGTGGGGTTTTAGAAGACGAAGCTCGTTTGATGAACCGAAAGTTTTTACACCTACAAAAATCTGACCTTCCATATATTGTTCTGAAATGGGCTCAATCTCTTGATGGATATATGGACCCAGAAAGGTCGGCAGCTCATGGCAGAGGTGGTGTTGCAATTACTGCTGTTGATACTTTGCGCCATGTTCACCAGTTAAGGGCAGAAAATTCGGGTATACTTATAGGACGGAAAACTGCTGAAGTGGATAACCCGTCATTAAATGTTCGCGAAGTGAAAGGGCTTAATCCTGTGAGGATTGTTATTGACCCTGAGTTGAGACTTGATGATTCTAAATTGAAGATGATTGGTAATGATGGAGAAACTTGGATAATTTGTAAACCGGGATTTAAAAGACACATCTCGGGTGCTGAAGTAAAACCTTGGCTAGAAGGAGATTTACAGGTGATGCTCCAAAAACTGCGAAAGAACGGAATCCATAGTTTATTAGTAGAAGGTGGAGCATATACTCACTTAAAGTTTTTAGAACAGGGTCTTTATAATGAGATTTACGTTTTTAAAGGGGTGGACGAATTAGGGGGCGGGCTTAAAGCGCCACTAATCACACAATATAAAAGTGGAAAAGTCTATGAAACTTCCGTTGGTGCTGATGCTCTGTGGCATTACATTCGAGGATGATTTATATTTTATTAGTAATAATTGCGACAGGAGGAGCTTTTCTAACCTTTAGAGCGTTTGAAAAATGGGGCGTTGATCGCTTTACTGCGATTGTTGTTAATTACGGGGTTGCTTCTACACTTGGTTGGATTTTAGCGGGAGGCATTCCTATGATGAAAAATGCATACGAAATGCCTTTGTTTCTCACAACAGCTATTATGGGAGCTGTCTTTCTTTACCTATTTAATTTAATGGCCAAATGCACTGCTGAGCTCGGAGTAGCTGTATCATCAATATCATCTAAACTGAGCCTAGTAATCCCTGTAGTGATTTTTTTAATCATTGACCCTAATGATATCATTACTGGCCTTAAAGCCCTGGCTCTTGTTCTGGCTTTAGCAGCTATCGTTTTGAGTTCACTTGGGAATGATTCTAAACACCGTTCACACTCTAAGTGGGCATTTATTCTCCCTATTATTATTTTCACAGGCAGCGGAGCTATTGATCTTGTTTTCGCATGGTTTAGCGGCCCAGAATTTATTCCATCTTCTGAGTACGCTATGGCTTTCACATCTATACCATTCACAGTTGCGTTTATTCTTGGTGCCGGGATTTGGTTTTTTCAAAACGGGTTTTCTAAGATTCCTGATAAAAAAGACCTCCTCGCAGGTTTACTTTTAGGAGTGGTGAATTTCGGCTCGTTATTTTTTCTACTTGGAGCTTACGGCATTCCTGGGATAGATAAATCTGTAATAATCCCGGTGGTTAATATCGGAGTGGTGTTGTTTAGCACTCTAAGTGCTGTGGCTATATACAAAGACAGACCAAGCAAAGTCGCTTGGTCTGGCCTGGCAATAGGTTGCCTGAGCATCATCATATTGATGATCGCATAAAATTAGGATTTGTTATTCTGAAGCGCCCTCTTTATTTAATAGCTCTTCATTCTTAAGCGCTCTTTGCATAGGGTTGTCTCCCTGTGCGCCGTAGCGACTATATCCACCTCCATTCTGCTTAAATATTTCGAAGCGAGTCGGCTCAGGTCGTGGAGGCCAGCTATTGTTAGACAGGTCGCAGTCAGCTGTTTCTAGCATAGGGTCGAGAACGATTCTTACAGCTGGTCTATCTGTAGCGAAAACCTTAGTTACTGTTGGTTCGCTCATACGCCAAACCTCAGCAGGTATGCGGCGAATCTCTTTCTCTCCATCCTCATATTCGAATTCTACTATTAGCGGCATAACTAAGCCTCCGATATTTCTAAATGTAATCTCATAGAAGTTATTTCCACTAGCAAGCATGGCGCTATTTTCCTCAGACATACCATCCAACAATTCACGGTACTCTACCCTGTCGAGTTCGAGGACTTCGAACTTACCTGTAGTAGTATAATAGTCGTTTAAGGTTGGGTCAGCTTCTAAATAAGTCTCTGGAGTGTCTGTTAGGTTGCGCTCGTAAGTAATATCTGCTGGCTCACCATCCGAAGCAGATTTATTGAATGTAGATTCGATATCTGGATTTTGAGTGTCGATTTGCATCCACTTAATGTCTTCCATAGCAATATCAACGTGATCGTTTGTATAGAACCATCCTCTCCAGAACCAGTCTAAGTCAACTCCCGACGCATCTTCCATAGATCGGAAGAAATCGGCAGGTGTAGGATGCTTAAATGCCCAACGTCTGCTGTACTCCTTAAAGGAGTAATCAAATAGGTCGCGGCCCATTACCGTTTCACGAAGAATGTTTAGAGCTGTACAAGGTTTTCCATAAGCATTAGGACCGAATTGGTAAATCGATTCCGAGTTAGTCATAATAGGAGAAATACGCTTCTTGTCGCCTCCCATGTAACTGGTTATATCTCTAGCTGATCCACGGCGAGAGGGATAGTCTCTATCGAACTCCTGCTCAGCGAGGAATTGAACAAATGTGTTGAGACCTTCGTCCATCCAAGTCCACTGCCGCTCGTCAGAGTTGATGATCATAGGGAAGAAATTGTGACCCACTTCGTGTATTATTACTGAGATCATACCGTGCTTCGTGCGTTGTGAATACGTGCCGTCCTCAGATGGACGTCCCCCATTGAAGCAAATCATAGGATACTCCATTCCTATCCATTTGGTATGAACAGATATAGCTACTGGGTAGGAATAGTCTATCGTGTACTTAGAGTAAGTGCGAAGGGTTTGTGCTACAGCTTTCGTACTATACTGCTCCCAAAGCGGATTGCCTTCCTTGGGGTAAAAACTCATTGCTAAAGGGCGGTATTTCCCTACAGGAACCGTCATAGCATCCCAAATAAACTTACGGCTGGTTGCAAACCCGAAGTCTCTAACATTTTTTGCAGTAAACACCCAAGTTTTGAGTCCCTTTTCCTTAGTCTTCTCAGCCTCGCGAGCCTCCTCCTCAGTTACGATAATAACAGGGTGATCCGTTGTGACCTTAGCAAGTTCAAATCGCTTTCGCTGCACTGCTGTAAGAACCGATTTAGGGTTAGTGAGTTCTCCTGTAGAAGCTACAATATGGTCAGAAGGAACTGTTATAGCGACTGTATAATCTCCAAAGCAAAGTGTAAACTCACCCGATCCTAAGAACTGCTTATTTTGCCATCCTTCGTTGTCGGAGTAAACAGCTAATCGTGGAAAGAATTGAGCAATTGTGTAGAGATAATTGTCGTTCTCTTCGAAATGCTCATATCCTGAACGACCACCAATCTCCATACGGTTGTTGATATTATACCACCAGTCTATGCTGAACTTAAAAACTCCACCTGACTTTAGAGGGCGAGGAAGATCCACGCGCATCATCGTTTTATTAATTGTGTAGCTAAGGCTTTTTCCAGCAACGTCTTTAACGCTCTCAATATTGAACCCTCCTTCGAAAGTGGGTTCGAGGTTGTTTACTGTACTAAAACTTTCGCGATCTCCCCAATAATCCTCACCGGTTTTGTGGGAGTCTGAGTCTTTAGAGCGAACGTTTTGGTCCAATTGAACCCAAAGATAACGTAGCACATCCGGGCTATTGTTAGTGTAAGTAATCGTTTCAGACCCATCGATGCGCTGAGTATTGTCATCTAAAGTGATGTGCATGTCATAATCAACCTGCTGCTGCCAGTATTCATGGCCAGGAGCACCTGAAGCTGTGCGATACACGTTGGGAGTCGGAAGTTCTGTTCTAAGCTGTCTAAACACATTCGTGTTGGTACGGCTGATTTCTTCTTGCTGAGCATTGGCTGGCGCCGTCATACAAAAAGCTGATATTACAGCAAATGCAAGAGTAAGTATGCGAGTTTTCATGTAGGATTTATTCTAATTGAGAACCGCAATTTACAGCTATCTGCAAGAGATGCCATAAATAAAAAGTCATAAGATTGTCTAAATATTAGCCTAAAGCTGTTTTTGCACTACTCCAATACACTTCCATTTCCTTGAGAGGCATTTCTCCTAGATTCTTTCCATCAGCTTTTATGGATGCCTCAAGATGTTTGAAACGCTTGATAAATCTTCGATTAGTTCTCTCAAGAGCTTCATCGGGATTCACGTCTAAAAACCTTGAGTAATTAATCAGAGCGAAAAGAACATCGCCAAACTCGTCTGCTATACGGTCTGATTTGTTTTCTACCTCATATGCAAGCTCACCTAACTCCTCATTCACCTTATCTAGGACTTGCTCTGCGTTATCCCAATCAAACCCCACTCCCCTCACCTTATCTTGAATTCTGTATGCTTTTACAAGACTAGGAAGTGATCGAGGAACGCCTTCTAGAACAGATTTATTTCCCTCCTTTAGCTTGAGCTTCTCCCAGTTTGCTTTAACGGTTTCCTCATCATTCGCCTCTACATCATCATATATATGGGGGTGTCGAGAAATGAGTTTGTCAGAAATTGAATTGAGGGAATCGGCTATATCCCAACCTCCATCCTCTTCGGGTATTTCAGATCCTAGTTTTGCATAAAAAACCATGTGCAGAAGCACATCTCCCGTTTCCTTTTTAATTTCCTGAACATCTGCGTCTATAATAGCATCTGCCAATTCATATGTTTCCTCGATAGTTAGGTGACGGAGAGACTCGAAAGTTTGTTTTTTATCCCAAGGACATTTTTCACGTAACTCGTCCATGATATCTAAAAGTCGTCCGAAAGCTGCTAGTTTTTCCTCACGTGTATGCATGGTGCGAAGATATAGTTTTTGCTGAAGTTTAAATGCTTGGTAAAGATTGAAATTAATCCATGAATATAGAACTTCAATATGTAAATTTGCAATATGGAATGGAAAGTTATTCTCTTGTCTATAGGATTAATCGGCATCGCATTTGCTGGAATCGCAATTAAATTACTCCTTAAAAAAGATGGGGAATTTGCAGGTACATGTGCTAGCAACAACCCCCTGTTCCAAGATGAAAGCGGATCGTGTAGCGTGTGTGGGGCAAGACCCTCTGAGCAATGTCTTAATGAAGACGAAGCTTCTAAAAAGGCTTAGTCTAGCCAAGTTATTTTCTCACTCCATCCAGGAGTAGTCCAGAATTCAAATTCTGAATCAGAGCCTTCTTTATTCATTATGAAGAGAGCTTCAAGCGGCACTCCATACCTGACTTCTCTCATCCTCTCAATAAATTCAACACCATCTTCAGCCCCTAGAACCATACATGCCGTTGCATAAGCGTCTGCTATTGCAGCAGAGTTTGCCTGAATAGTAACACTTAATAAGCCATTGTAAGACGGATATCCAGTTCGTGGATCTAAAGTATGAGAATACTTAATCCCATTTACTTCAATGAACTTTCTATAGTTTCCACTCGTACATACTGCAGCATCCTGAACATCAATGATTGCTTGCAGAGGCCTACCATCTACAACATCATGAGCAATGGGTTTATCCACGGCTATTCTCCAAGCTATGCCATTCTTATTCTGCCCTATACATCTCACCTCTCCACCTAGCTCAACCATTGCGTTTTCAACCCCTGCATCTACAAGTAAATCGATGAGCATATCCACAGTATAACCTTGGGCTATTGCATTAAAATCTAATTGCGAACGGCCATCACCTTTGCTGATATGTGACTCTACATATTCAGTTCTTGTCTCAATATCATCAAAGTCAATATTCTCAGTTCTAAATCCCACAAACTTCATTACGCTGTCAACATCAGCTGTATCTACAGTTTCTACATGATTTAAACCAAACCCCCACAAATCAACCAACGGCTTAACCGTAGGATCGAACGCTCCATAAGAATCTCTGTGTATTTCCCAAGTCATATCCCATAGTACAGTCCAAATCTTAGTATTATCATAAAACTTGAAAACCGTATCCTCGCGGGAGAAATCATTGATTTGAGAAATCCTTGAATCTTTACGCCAAGTATTCATTTCACTGTCCATTACCTCGAACAAGGAATCAACTGAATACTGAGAAACTGAATGTTCGCTTACATACTTAATCACATATGTAGTCCCTTGCGCTTTACCCGAAATGATTTTCTCTTCGGCTTCTGAACTACAACCTTCTAAAAACAAAAAAGCCAAAACACTAGCGACTGTAACAGTCGTTCGCATATTGACATTTAAGATAGTTGTCATAATTAATTATCCTCCGAAATCATCAAAAGCAACGTTCTCATCAGGGATACCCCAGTCGTCAGCCATTTTAAGAACAGCTTGATTCATTAAAGGTGGGCCACAGAAATAAAGTTCAATATCCTCAGGAGCATCATGTCCTTCTAGATGGTGTTCGATAACAGCGTTATGAACGAAACCTAAAAACCCATCTCCATCAACATCTTTATTGTCTTTTTTCTCTACCCAGTTATCCTCAGGAGCTGGTTCTGAAAGAACAACGTGGAAAGTGAAATTTGGAAACTCCTTTTCGATTTTCTTGAAGTCCTCCAAATAGAAGAGCTCGCGTTTAGAACGTCCTCCATAATAAAAGGTCACCTTTCTACCAGTTTTCACAGTATGGAAAAGATGGAAGAGATGCGAACGCATAGGCGCCATTCCCGCACCTCCACCGATGTATAACATCTCAGCTTCAGTGTCTTTGATGAAGAAATCACCATAAGGACCAGAGATTTGGATCTTATCGCTAGGTTTCAAATTAAAGACATATGATGAGCAAACTCCTGGATTCACTTGCATCCAGCCATTTCGCTCTCTATCCCATGGAGGAGTAGCAACACGGATATTGAGCATTATTATATTTCCCTCTGCTGGGTGACTTGCCATAGAATAGGCTCTTACAATAGGCTCGTTGTTGGTCATCTTCAAATCCCATAGACCAAATTTATCCCACTCAGCCTTAAACTTCATGGGCTCGTCATGGTGATCCGGATGTGCCGTAACATCTACATCCTTAAAGTCGACTTCTATCTCGGGAACATCAATTTGAATGTACCCACCCGCTTCGAATTCAAGCTTTTCATCATCGGGAAGACGTACAACGAATTCCTTAATGAATGAAGCCACATTGTAATTAGAAACAACTTCACATTCCCATTTCTGTACGCCGAAGACTTCTTCCGAAATTTGAATTTCCATATCCTCTTTCACCTTTACTTGACATCCAAGTCGAAAGTTATTCGCAATTTCTTTTCGTGAAAACGTCGGCTCTTCAGTAGGTAGGATAGACCCTCCGCCCACATGAACCTGACAAATACACTGAGAACAAGTCCCTCCTCCTCCACAAG
>DQKQ01000047.1 GCA_015660615.1 Flavobacteriales bacterium | reverse complement strand
CTTTTGGCTTCCTCTTTAAGTACATTTGCAGAAATACCAACTACACTAAGGGAAGTGGGCTCTGGTGTTATGGAGGATCCCATGGTTAATCCCATGTTCAATCGTGCTTGCATTCCCAGTCTCGGGTGTTCCATTACAACTGTCCCTTCAGACACCCTGCTACCCAAAAGTTGTTGAGCATAAGTATAGTTATTAGGGTCTTCCACATTATCACCCGTTCTTGAAACGCGAACAAACCCTTGTCTTACCGCAACTTCATTGCCTTCTGCATCTTCTTCAAACTCAACAATTTGAAAACCATCATCTAGATGAACACCTTCGCGAAATCCTAATGGGAATCCGTATTCCTTCCCGTCCACTTCAACAATCTGTGCAGATAATTTGAATGCGTCGATCTCCTTGGTTTTCACACCAAGATTCTTGCAGAAAGCCAGCATGGCATCATTCTGAGCATATTGTTCTGGAGTTGTGGCCCACTTTTCATTACCAAACCTAAACTCTCTATACATAGGTTTATCAGTCAACGGATTCTTAGCATTGGGATCAATGCTGGAAAGTCCACTGGTCTTTGCTTCCAAGACTTTTTCAACAGAAGCATTACCATCCCCATCAACTTTCAACTGCCACCATAAAATTCCACCGTAGATAGTTATGCTTAGATATTTGTCTTCTGTTTCCTTCTTTGCTGAATGAATATACGGAAGATAGATATAGGCTGAATTCATCAATGTTTTTAGTTCATCTGTGGTTATACCTAAAGACTTGGCTTTGGTAGCGGCAAACGACTGAAATGCGGATTCATCTTTCAGAGCTGTTCCACGTTTTTGCATCACATCAGGATCGTTCAAAATATCTACTATCTTACTGGTTACGGTACGTTCCAATACCTCGGAAATAGCATCAGCATTTACCGAATCAATTGAATTTGCTTCACGGCGAAAATCTTGTATCAGATTACCTGGCAAAACATTGTAATCAAACCTATCAATTTCGACATAAAAATCTATGAACTTGTCAAAGGTTTTTGAATCGAACTCCATCCCGGAAACAGATCCAGGTTTGAACCAAACTGATTCTAATGAACTCACCGACTTTCGGACATATTTTCCTTGTTGGCCAACCAGTAATGACAACACTGATAAAAGAACAACTAGATTTTTCATTGAACTACCTCATGATTTAGTTTTAGGATATTTATATGTAGGGTAGTTATTCATCCAGCGCTTCATCTAACCTATTAAACACCTGGGTTTTTTTAAAAGTCGCATACATGGCTTCTTCTTGATTTTCCTTTACCTTCGACACAATAGCTTGGCTCGCTGCATTGTCAAATGGTGCTTTTTTCAAGCCCATCAATACATAGACCCTGTAACCACCGCTACTCATCTGATAAGGATATTTCTTGACCACAGTGGCACCAGAGAGCGTTTCATTACTTACTGACTTAGACGTTTCTGAATAGAATTCTGTAATTTGTACATTTTCTCCCATACCAGCTTCTTCAACCATTGACTCGATCAGAGATTGAACTTTTGCATTGATCGACTGTCCAAGGTTTGCCCTTGCTTGTTGTGTTGCTTTTTGCATAGCAATATTCATCTTACGGGAAGTTGCTTCTCCAGTAGCATATACTGCATACTCATCATCCGGTTCCGGGGTCATCATAAACCAATTAGGCACATCCATTGGGGTCTGTGGATTGGCTGCCTGAGGCTGGGATGGCATATCCACTGGAGCAGGGGGTGGGGTACTACCACCGCAAGCAATAATTAATACCATGTTAAGAGTTATCGTGTAAAGTAGCCTGTTCATTTTTTATCCTCTTTTTTTTTATAACTATTTAGACTGCGTATTTGAGCCTTCCCAAAGTCCGCTTGGAAGATTCTTGAAAATGCGTGTGGTTTGATAAATAAATGATATGAGGAATCGGAAGAAATCTAATTAAGAAAAGGATGAATTGGTACTATTAAATAATTTATAGAATATCTTTTTACCCCTTATCCGGCTATCATCTTTATCTGCTCTATCCTAGAAACACTTATCAAAGAAACATTCATGAATTAAGAATATCTTATATAACATTGGTTTCAATAATTATTAATCTTTTCTACATCGAATGGTTCAATTAAGTATCAACAAGATAAATCAAGGAGAGAATATGAAACAGATACAAAGTGTGATCCTATTATCCAGTTTATTAATATTATCTATCTTTTCTGCGGGGCGTGGACTGCTTTACGACTGCGAAGCTGCTGAAACTGAGATTATAGCCATGCAAGTTAATCTTGCTTCCCAACCTTGGGTAGAGAATGCGACCTTTACTAAATGCAATAAGAGAATGATTACTTACCGATAGACGAAATTAACTTATTACAATTCTCTAAAACTAATTGGGCTTCAGTAGCAAGCGTCTTGATTTCTCCAGGTAAAGCTTTAAGTGGTTCACCTGCAGATTTAATTGCTTTAAGCCCTTTAGGCGCTTTTAATTTCATACTTGCTGTTTCTGCAGGTAGCTCAGGTAATACTTTCAACAATGACTGGACTTTTTTCCCTACATTATCCAGACCCACTTTTGTGTTTTTTGCACTTTCAACCATTCCGTAAATCTTTCCTTTCAATGCTTCAATAAGTGCATCTACGTCTAATTGTTTTGTTGCATCTTTAGCCTTAGCCAGAGATCTCATGATATCTTCTTTCATCCATTCGAGTGGACCAACAGGATGGTTGTTGATTTCTTTAAGAGTGGCATTTATTTCTGCTAAACTCTTTTTCATCCCTTCCACTTCTTCAAGAACACCAAAAGCATCATCGACAAACTGGTCAATTTTCGCATTGCCAGTCGGAGCGGGTTTTGCAAGAGCACCTGCTTCTACCTTTGGACCAGCACCAGATTTAGATCCGCCACATGATATAAGCCCTGAGGAAAGAATGATGCTAAATATAATAAAAACAGCTACATTTTTTGCATTTTTCATTTCATACTCCGTTAGATTAAGGTTAATCTACACATTTTCCCACAAATAAAAAAACCCGCTCAGCCAAAGATAGTTAAGTAGGCGGGTCTCTATATCAAATACATTACTAGTTTAAGAATGGCTTTTCTATGATTTCTATATCATAACCATTAGGGTCCTTAATAAAAATATAATTTGATGATGATAATTTGGAGATGAAGAACCGGTCTTGCCCCAAATGTTCATCCGT
>DQKQ01000021.1 GCA_015660615.1 Flavobacteriales bacterium | reverse complement strand
ATTTTGTGTAATTACGGTGCTCTCTTTATTTAAACATACTGCTTAGACCGCTCTTCACGCAGGAGTTTTCTTGACTAGTAACGCCACAACTCAGCCGGTTGCCTATCCCCGCCTCGTCACATAGCCTTACCTCACTTGAAGTATTTACTAATAAGAAATATAAGATTAGGATGTGCTAATTCAAAAGGATGAGAGTAGAAGGTTTTCAGTGAACTAGGTGTACAATTCTCAGGACTAGCGGTTATGGGTCAGATTATGAAAAAAATTTTAACTGTAGCGATCTGTTTCTTGATTACGGCTTGTGCGCACAGCCGGGATCCTGTCCCTACTTCAATGAAGACCCCAGGTGATTATGATATGGCCTGTAATCAAATAGCTACTGAATACAAAGCTAATACAAGCGCAGCTACATCCAAAATTTCTAAAAATGACTCTGATGACGGCCAAGATATTTTGTTAGGTCTTTTTATTTGGCCTGGTCTTGCAGACTTCAAAAATGCTGATGGTACTGAAGGAAATGCATTATTGGATAGAAACGGGTATCTTCTAGCCTTAGCTAATGAAAAAAGTTGTGATTCATCTCTGTGGCCTTCCCAACCCACACGCTATGATTAACTAACTGCCAAGATCGTCCCTCCACTATACGTACCTCACTTAAAGTATATTATTCTTGGAGATAAAATTTATGAGAACTACAACTTGCGCTGCATTATTGCTGTCTTACCTAGCAATGACGGGTTGTGCTAGCGTGCCAATGGAAGGCATGGAAGAAACTTCAATAGTGAAAAAGTTTAACCCTCCAGTAGAAGGAAATTCCGGACTATATATTTATCGTAACAGTTTTGTTGGACAAGCTTTAAAGAAGGATGTATGGGTTGATGGGAAATGCATCGGAGAAACTGCTCCGGATGTTTTCTTCTATGAAGAAGTTGAAGGCGATAAATTCCACACGATTTCTACCGAATCTGAGTTCTCCCCTAATGAACTGATAGTTAAAGTTAAAAGCGGTATACATTATTTTATTCGTCAATATATTAAGATGGGAATGTTTGTTGGTGGTGCTGCCTTAGAGCTTGTTGATGAGGAAAAAGGTAAAAAAGAAGTAAGCGAGCTAGATATGGCAACTAAAGGCACATGCAGTAAATAGTCTTAGGGCATCATTAAAAACAACTCACTTAATCTACTGCGAGCAGACCTAATTTGATAAAAATCGATATAGGCAAAAGGGCATTATAGCAAATGCTTTACGTAAAACTAGGTTCATTCTACCGTCACTGAAATTTGCAACTATTTGGGCACCCAAAATATTCAAACTTTAAAGAGATTTATGAATGACAAAAAAAGACCGGACTGCCATTTCTATTAGTATAATATTTTTTTTATTAACTACTGTTTTGGGAGCATCAGCAGGCAGTGTTGGTTTCTTAGTAGTCTTTTTTTCACCAGTCATCCTCTATTGGGCTTACAGATTTACCAAAGACGACATATCATTTATAAAATCCAAAGATAAAAGAACATAGTGATACTCAAATATCCAACATATAAATGTGCAAAAGTATTCAACTCACAAAAGTGGATCAGGCTTCACACTCATAGAACTACTGATCGTCATTGCGATCATCGGCATTCTGGCTGCTATCGCAATTCCCCAGTTCAACCAGTACAAGATCAGAGGCTATGATGCTCACTCCAAGCAAGCTCTAAAGGATATGCATTTGCTGTGCAATGCTTACTGGTTAGATACCGATGCTCTTCAAGGATGTGATCTTCCTAAAATTAAAGAAACTACTTACGGTTTTAACCAGAACGCAGATGTTGTAGCTACGCTTCCTTCCTCGCCGCTGGATAACTTCTGTGCATCAGCGAAACACAACAGCAGTCCAAATACTTACAGTATTGACAGTGCTGCGGCGATATTTCCTACGAGCAACTGTACCGAGTATGCGGAACCCGACGATTGTTTTAAAATATTTATGTATGATGAACAGAAGGAAGGTGTGCATATTAGCGAGAAATATCCCGGCGCCGAAACGGCCGGGTTCGAAGGTTATGGTCACGCTCTCATTAGCGGTCAAACCCAGGAAACGAACAGCAAGGAACAAAGGATGCGAAACTTAATGAGATTAAATAACTATGCATTTCTTGGAGAGTGCAGAGGTTTTGTACGCAATAATGGAAGTCGCTGCGGTGGCTGCGGGCATTGGGGAGGTAAATATGGAGAAAGGTTTGGTGAAAGGCAATCCAATACTTATATCAGTTTCACAGCTGACATACTGAAGGGGATTTTTTTAAACGCGGGAGATTTAGACTCTGCGAAACACCAGACTTATCATACAAGGAAACGGATGACCCAAGAATGCATTAATCAGCAGTCCCAATGTTTACGAATTAAGGCTCAAGAGGATGCTGGTCAATTAGGCGGGATGCGTGACCATTCGCACGAACTCCTAAAGGTCAGCAGCTTTGAGCATAAAGGCTGCCCTGAATTACTCTCCACATCCTGTGTTATAGAACCGGTAGGCATTTTAAATGCTTCCGGTTACAACTGTGGTGATCCTTGGGACGACGGTCCTGACTGCAGTGAGAAAATTATCCCTACTGCAATGTGTTCAGAAAGCTACAACGCTATGAACCCAGGATGCAAAGGTTTTGTAGACAGGGAAGTATTTGAGGAAACTTGCCATCGGGGTCGTATGGGGAGCAACTGGAAAGAAATATGGAAAGCTGACATCGAGAAACTTGGCCTAGAGGCAATGACTTCGGGTGCTTCCGCACGCGTACGAGCATGCAGTTCTTATCTTGCTGGTATGCCAGAAATGACTGGTCAGTTTAAGTGACCTGTTCCAATTCTTGGAGTTTGTAATGTCCTCCTCTAAACATCCAACTAATAAAAACACATCAGGCTTCACACTCATCGAACTGCTGATTGTAATTGCAATCATCGGCATCCTTGCTGCTATCGCTATTCCCCAGTTCAACCAATACAAGATAAGAGGCTACGACGCTCATTCCAAGCAAGCTCTAAAAGATATGCATCTGTTATGCAATGCTTACTGGTTAGACACCGATGCGCTTCAAGGTTGCGATCTTCCTAAAATCAAAGAAGTGACTTATGGATTTAATCAGAACACAGATGTTGTTGCTACGCT
>DQKQ01000073.1 GCA_015660615.1 Flavobacteriales bacterium | reverse complement strand
TCCTGCCAGCTGCCCAAGAGCAGTTGCCCCTGTGTGGCCATCAACCAATAGATCAGCCCCTTTACTCGATGCAACATCGTGAATCCAAATCTCACCTGACATCTGCTTAGGGTAAGCGAAGAAAAGGAAAGCTCTTGAAGTAAGAGCAACGTTTACAATGTTCATTCCTGTACCGCCGAAAACTTCTTTTCCGATAATTACAGCGAAAGCAACAGCTACAGCAACCATCCACAGAGGCACATCTACCGGCATAATGAGTGGTATGAGCATTCCTGAAACAAGGAAACCTTCGTTAATTCCGTGACCGCGTTTGGCAGCAAAGTAAAATTCAATTCCAAGTCCGACTCCGAAGCTTACGACAATTAGCGGAATAACTTTAATCGCTCCGACCAACATTTTTTCTAACAGATCGGCCTCTTGACCTATACTTGCGAAGTATTGGTCTCCGATGTTCCATGTTCCAAAAAGGAGAGCTGGAATAAGAGCCACAATAACTGTAAACATTGTACGCTTAAGGTCGATACCATCTCGAATATGAGAACCTGATTTGGTTACGTGACCCGGTGTAAATGTAAATGTCTCAAGCGAATCGAATACCACCCAAAACTTCGACAACTTTCCTCCTTCCTCGAAATGGGGTTTTACAGATTCAATGAGTTTATGAAGTACTTTCATGATTAACCGAGTTCGTTTCTTAGGTTATCTAATCCTTCGCGTACAAGTTTCTGTACTGGTATCTTAGAAGTACATCCATACTCACAAAGAGCGAAGTCTTCAGGTGCCACTTCGTAGATGCCAAGTTTCTCCATAGAGTCTATATCATTTACGATAATTGACTTGATGAGGTGCTGAGGATAGATATCCATGGGAAATACTTTTTCATATTCGCCAGTAACAACAAAGGCTCTCTCCTCTCCTCCCATATTCGTATCGAGATTCCACTCCTTACTCTTAGGCATTAACCAAGTTGGGAATGAATGATTTAAAGAAAAACGTTTTAATCCCAAACCCAACCATCCTTCTGTAAGTAGGAATTTAGGCTCACTACCTTCAGCAAGAAGAGCAATCGCAGAGTGAAAAGCCCCGATGTAATCGTCCTTTGAAATTTGATCTCCTGTCAGCGGACTACCTGAAATCACTCTGACAGAATCACCGTTACTAGCTGTTGCAGGTACGTTTACTATGCTAGAAACAGAAGCTCCAGCAAGGGTTTTTACGTGCTGAGGTGTGGCGCACTCAGATCCTCCGACTGCCACAACTTTCGTGGGAATGTACTTACCTGAAGACAGCATCGCCCCAAGGTTTGCAACGTCTTGGTATCCTATAGTCCAAACCACCTCACCCTTACTCAAAGGAGCCGTATGATGAAGCTGAATCCCAACATTTCCCGATGGGTGAGGACCTTCAAATTCAGTTATTTCACAGTTTCTAACTCCAGCAAGTGTCGCGTCTGAGTTTTTAATCCCTAAATGCACCCCACTCACACCAGCTAATTTCGCCAGTGCGTCGATTCCATTCTGGAAATCTGACATTCTGCCTTCTAAAGCAATAGAAGTAGAAGCTGCTAAAGGCGAAGAATCAAATCCACTTACGTGAATAGACCTTGGAGAGTCTTCTGGATTTGCTATAACATCGAATGGACGTTGACGGAAATATGGGAACATCCCTCCTTCTAAAACCCGAGATAAAATCGCGTTCTTATCAGATTTATCCACATCTAAAACACCGAAATCTCTATATATATTGTTTTCTGACGCTTCAATTTCAACGGCAAGAATGCGCCTTTTCGCCCCTCTAACGATTTCCTTAACAGTTCCAGCAACGGGGCTAACAAACTGCACTGAAGGCGTTTTCTTATCGTAAAAAATACAAGTACCAGCTTCAACTTCGTCGCCTATGCGAACGCAGAGTTTCGGTATAACACCTGTAAAATCAGGTGGTTTGACAGCATACACGCTCGAAGATGGAGCAGATGTTACTGAGTCTGCAGGGCGACCACTCAAGCGAATGTCGACACCTTTTTTAATCCGTTGTTTACGGCTCATTCAATTAGAATTGATTCAATTCGGGGCGCAAAGATAATGCCCTTAGTTTTGAATTTATTATCTGTTGTCAAAACATAAGTTCGAGTTACGAACTTTGGACCATGAGTTATTGTAACAACAGCATCCTCACAGCTATACTTATTATTTTTTCGTCTTTAAACATGTTAGGCCAAATAGTGGGCTTGAATGAAACCTCAATAGGCCTTGCGTCCGTGACCCTACACCCTAAAGATTTAGCAATATCTCCCCCATTCGTGCCACTCCAAGGCGGAATTCTAACACTTGGCTTTGACGACTTGAGAGCTGACTACACAACATATTATGTACGCGTCAGACACTGTACTCACGATTGGTGGTACAGCGACTTGCATCCCAGCGAATACATAGAGGGGTTTTTCGATGTGGTTATAGATGAAATGGAGGACAGCTTCGGAACCAAAGTGAATTACACTCACTATACGACAGACATTCCGAGAGACGATATGATTGTTACTCGCAGTGGCAATTATGTTTTAGAAGTTTTCACCCCCGAGAACCCAGATGAGATTGTTATTTCGAGACGATTTGTATTATTCGAAGACCTTTGCTTTGTTGAGGCCGAGGTTCGAGAACCTGCAGATGTAGCCCTTCGCAGAACTCACCAAGACATAAAATTTGTGGTTACTGAGGATAATTACAGCTTCCTCGATCCTTACAGCGACTTGCATACTACTGTTCTTCAAAATGCTCGTTGGGACAACTCCATTAGCGACCTTCCTCCGAAGTACATAAAAGGGAAAGAAATTGAATTCACTCAGGTGGGCTATGTTTTCCCAGGTGGAAACTCATATAGATTCGCCGACCTAAAAAGCTTGAGCTACACAGCTAGAGGAATAGCTGGGATATCCGAGGGAGACTTGACATTTCACCACCTTCTCGAACCCAGTCAAAGAAGAACATACACCTACTATTCATCACAGCCAGACATAAACGGGTCGTTTGTAATATCTAACGATAGATATGATATTCACACTGGAAGTGACTATACAATGACTCATTTCCAACTACCCATGCCATATGAATTGCACGGCAGACAGGTATACATTTTCGGTGAGTTAAGTAACGGAAAATATATGCCAACATATAGAATGAAATGGAACAATGCAAAATCTGCCTATGAATCTAAGCTTCTTTTAAAACAGGGATACTACAATTTCATTTATCTCGTTAAAGACGCTAACGCACAAGAAAGCGAAATTGGAATGACGGCAGACATAGAAGGCAACCACTTTGCAACAGACAACCTATACACTGTTTTTGTATACTACGCGGACTTTGAAGGCTACGATAGAGTTGTCGGATTTGCACAGTGGAATAACGATCCACATTAATAATGAAAAAACCATATACAGTTTTTATCACAGGAGCTTCAGAAGGAATTGGAGCTAGTATTGCCAAGACTTTATGTAGTAATGGTCTCAATGTTTTTGCTTTTGCCAGAAGAGAGGCCAAACTACATGATTTAAAAACATCATGCTCAAACATGAGTGGAAACTTAGATTTTTTTGCTGGTGACGTTACCTCTAACGATGACTTACAAAAAGCCAGCAATTTATGCTTATCTAGATTTGGCAATCTAGATATATTAATACCTAACGCAGGGATAGGGTTTTTCAACCCACTTCATAAGGGAAGTATAAAAGAATGGGAATTAATGGTAGATGTAAATGTGACAGGTGTGCTGAGAACGATCCACGCTACCCTTCCTCACCTTGTGAAATCAGAGGGACACATAATAAATATCGGGTCGGTGGCCGCACGCAACATATTCCCTAATAGCGGTGTTTACTGTGCTACAAAACATGCTGTTTTGGCCATCAGCGAATCCCTAAAAATAGAGTTTGCAGATCGCTTGGCAATTACTACTATAAATCCTGGGTCAGTAGACACAGCATTTATAGAAAATACGAACAACGAAGAACTTAAAGCAAAGTACAAACCAACCTTCGCCTCGGGCATGAACCCTGAATTTATTGCAAAAGCCGTATTACAAGCAATAGAAGCAAATGGAAGTGGCATTTATAGTGAGATAACTCTAAGACCTGACCGCAGAAAATAGCCGTACTTTTGCACTGCTATTTGCACTTGAAACACCCATATGCCCACTATAAAAGACGAAATCTCTAAGAGGCGAACATTCGCCATTATTTCTCACCCAGACGCGGGAAAGACTACTTTGACCGAGAAATTTCTTCTTTTCGGGGGGGCTATTAAGACTGCGGGAGCTGTGAAAAACAATAAAATCACAAAGACAGCTGCATCTGACTTTATGGAAATAGAAAGACAGAGGGGGATTTCTGTAGCCACGTCTGTAATGGCGTTCCACTATAAGGATATGCTCATAAACCTACTTGACACGCCTGGTCACAGAGATTTCGCTGAGGACACTTATAGGACTCTCACGGCTGTCGATAGCGTTATCCTAGTGATAGACTGTGTTAAGGGCGTGGAAGCCCAAACTGAGCGACTTATGGAAGTTTGCCGCATGCGCAAAACCCCAGTTATAGTATTCGTAAACAAGATGGACCTTGAGGGACAAGACCCTTTTGATTTGCTTGATGAATTGGAGGAAAAACTTGGTATACAAGTGAGGCCTTTAAGTTGGCCTATCAGCGGAGGGGCAACATTTCAAGGAGTTTACAACCTATACGACCACAACGTGAGATTATTCCAGGCTGATAAGACTAAGATGGCTGAAGAGGTTTTTGCCATTAAAGACCTTGCTGACGAAACACTCGATACCCTTGTAGGAGAGCATGCAGACCAACTCCGAGAGGACGTCGAACTCATAGATGGAGTTTATGACGAGTGGAATCGACAACCCTATTTAGACGCAGATGTAGCACCCGTATTTTTCGGTAGTGCAGTAAATAATTTCGGTATACAGGAGATGTTAGATACATTCATAAAAATCGCACCCGATCCGAGGCCTATTGAAACTAGCACAAGAACAGTACACCCTGAAGAAGAGAAACTTACGGGCTTTATCTTCAAGATACACGCGAATATAGATCCCAAGCACAGAGATAGGATTGCATTCATGAGAATATGCTCTGGGAAGTTCCAGCGAAATACCTTTTACAAACACACTAGGTTAGGAAAAAAACTCAAGTTTGCTAACCCAGTAACCTTCCTCGCGAAGGATAAAAGCCTTGTTGAAGAAGCTTGGCCCGGTGATGTTGTGGGTCTTTACGATACTGGGAACTTTAAGATTGGCGATACTCTCACTGAAGGTGAGGATTTACAATTCCGAGGCATCCCAAGCTTCAGCCCTGAGATCTTTAAGGAACTCGTGAATAAGGATCCTATGAAGAGCAAGCAGTTAGAAAAAGGCATTAAACAGCTCACAGACGAGGGTGTAGCACAACTCTTTATTCGCGAAGCTGGAAAAAGGAAAATCGTTGGAACAGTAGGGGAGCTTCAATTCGAGGTTATTCAATACAGATTAGAACACGAGTATGGTGCCAAATGTGAATTCCAACCTAAACCTTATCACAAGGCATGCTGGTTGGTTTCTGAAAACGAAGAAAGCCTAGGAGAGTTCAGACGTATAAAGTCTAACGACATAGTCCGTGACAAAGATGACAACGAAGTTTACCTAGCTCCTTCTCCTTTCCTATTGCAGATGGAAATGAATAACTTTCCGGAAATAACCTTCCACGTTACCAGTGAGTTTAAAACGGAACAGGTTTAAATTAAACACATTATGACCCTCAAGCAAAAGGCTACATATTTCATTACTTTAGGGTTTTTCCTGCTAGGACTTAACCTTACAGCCCAAACTGACTCTACTGCCGTTAGCGAAGAAGTAGTACAAGTTAGCGGCCTCGTAGTGACGGGCGACTCACTAATGCCACTTCCTTTTGCGACAGTGTTTCGCATAAGAGACTCAAGGGGAACGATGACGGACGCCGTAGGTTTTTTCTCAATCCCAGTTCTTGAGGGTGACACTATTCGATTTTCTAGTACTGGATATATCCCTAGAGATGTAATCATCCCCAACGGAGGATATAAAAACAGAATCAGCCTAGTTCAACCTATGAGCCGAGACACCGTAATGGTGAACGAAGCATATATCTACCCTTGGCCTTCACGAGAGACCTTTAAAAGAGAGTTTATGGCTCTAGGTCTTGATGAAAACACCTTCAGCATAGGCCAACAAGCTATCGACCCTTTCGATATCTACGACAGACTGATAGACGTGGGGCTTGACGGACAGGCGTCGTCATCATCCGAGTTAAGACAGATGTCCTTAGAGTACGCAACTGCAGGGTCTATACCTACTACTAACCTGCTCAATCCTGTAGCTTGGGCTCAATTCCTTCGGGCTTTGAAAAATGGCGATCTGGGGAAAGATTGATTTTTGATGAAAGTGCTTAAGAACATATTAATTATTTTGTGCACTTTATTTTGCTGGGCTGGAGTTTCTAACACATTATTTTCTCAAGAAAGCACTACTGAATACGTTGTAACTGGGCATATCCAAGGAAGCGAGGGAGAGCACCTGCCAGGGGCGTCTTTAGTAGCCCTGCAAAATCCCAGGCTTGGAGTATCTACTGATAATTTCGGGTTTTACAGACTTACCCTGCCCTCCTCCGGACCTTGGACATTAAGATGCTCTATGACTGGATACACTTTAAAGGAAATTAAGCTTGATTTCGGAAATAAAACAACACTCAACCTTCAGATTACGCTAGAAAGCACGG
>DQKQ01000264.1 GCA_015660615.1 Flavobacteriales bacterium | reverse complement strand
CGTATCCACCTCCATCATTATTGGCCCAAAAACTCAGCCCGTCATCACCCGAGTCATTAACCGTAAACCTATAGCAGCCTTCGTTCAACTCAATCGTGTCGCGGTGAATTGTATTTGCCTCTGAATATGTCCTTGTCCAAGCGACTGCTCCTTCACTATTATTCAATACTATGGAAGTTTCACTTGGAACGTTGTTCGTTTTAACCCAAACAATAATCCTGTTATCATCCAGATCATTGTAAGCCCAAGTCGGAGGTCGGCGGAACGCACTATGAGCAGAGCCATTCGTAACCTCTTCATCCAGTCCATTTGACAACTCGACTGAAACATCAAACTGAAGTAAATCTTCGTCATCTCCAACTGTATATACCGGAGCATCGTAAGGAAGACTCACACTTCTAGTTTCTAAAAACTCCATTGGAGTATTAGGTGTGAACACGTACGTTGATGGATCTTCTCCAGAAACACCATAGGTAAAGGTGCAAGAGACCAGTGGCTCATACCCGTTATTTCTAATCTCAACTATTGGATCCTCACATACGGGATTCCACCTTGAGAGTGTTTTTCTATTACTAGGCGCCAGGATATCCATCAATTCTACATCGTGTGACATGTTGGGAGATGAGTACGAAATGATTTGGCCTTCCATCCTGTAATTACCATATGGATCATGCGTAATATCATACTCCACATCAAAGTTGTCGGCAGCATTAACATACGGAGTCAGCTCAAATCTCTGTGTAGCAACTGGAGCGCCAGGACACCAAGCCGCCCTATCATAAATCCATGTACCACCTTGAGGGTACAAAGGGTTATCTGCACACTCCTGCATGATCTCCCAGCTCCATATCGCTGTCGAATCAACTAAAACACTGTGAATATTATAACAGAATTCGCCACAGTTATTTCCTTGACCAAACCCATGACCACTCGCCCTAGTTACTAGCCTGAACATTTCTTCCCCTGGTTCGGGAGAATATTCGTGACTCATAACATGATCATCCCAAGTATTGAGATAATAAGTCCCATTCCAAAACGCCTCTACTCTTTTAACATCCCGCGGCGGAGTCCCTTCAATAAATGCGAATTTCAGATCTAACAACTCCTGCCAATTTCCACACTCTAACTCCACACTATCTCTAAGTAATGGTAGATAATCAGTCACATCATAAACCCAAGTCCACCCATCATCGCCCAAAGACAGGTTAATTCCATAAGGGGTAATATATCTACCTAACTCATATCTATCAACCACCTCGAAAGATTCTCCAAAGTACTCAAGTTGATAATTTACAATTGCCATTATCTCGCCAGAAATAGTTGAATCAGAAATGGTATCCCCCAGTTGGTTATACACCACTTCAAGCTGATCAGCTGGCCAACCATATTCAACGTTTTGCAGCACCACACCATTTCCCTGTACTTCCCATGAGCTTAGACTTACAGGAGGGATAAGCTTAATCGTTTCAACCGTCAGATACTCAGCTGAAGCTTCGAATGATTCTTCCGCTCCTTGTATAAACTCAAATGCAGGTCTATAACCTACGTCTTCTCCACCTGGCACATATCCATCTAAAAACAATTCCGAAGCAGTGAAATCATATCTCCCCGCATTTCCGAAATAATCTCCATTCACATTTTCAGATGTGCCATTTTCGCCGTTAAAATCGAAATCAACCATAAGGTCCTCTGAAGATGGGTGACCTTCAGTATCAGACTTAAACATCCACTCACTTATCGTAGACTCATCTAAAGCAGTACTCCAAATTCTAAAATTTTCAACATCACCTCTATAGCTATAGACATCATTGTTCCCCGATCCCAGAAACATTTTAGCTATGTTTCCAAAAGAATTGTCCTTATCCATTCCTTCATGCCAAACCACACCGTTTCTAACCATCTTCATAACACCCGTCGCAGCATTTTTCACAAACGCCCAATGAACCCAAACTCCTTCGTAATCATTCTCTAATGCAGCTTTATCTATTCTGTCATAGCCACCATCGTACCCAGCATCCCAATAGATTCGAGAATTACTCCATGGCATATGTACGTTTATCTCGCGCTGTCCTGAAAAATTAACAGCTTCGAAAATTGTTGTGTTTGCAGGTAAATAATCTGCGTCTCCTTTAAGAAGACACTCGAGAGTAACCTCGTTATTTAAATCAGTAAATAGATCAGGGTTAATTGAGATTTTATCTAAACCATCAAATCTCACATAGCCACCATCTGCATCAAAAGCCTCCACTAAACTAGGGGACGAAACCGCATCAGACGACACCCCATCAACTCCGTCTAGTGACAAATCAAAATGCAAATCAGATTCGCTGTCCCAAATAATTTCATCACCATCCAAGTCTAACTCTAGAAGATCAGTAATTTCAACTGTATAGGCATAAACTTGCTGCCACTCACCTTCACCTTGACTGACTCTTAAAGTTAATAAATCAGATTGAAATGATTCCACATTCCAGCTAATTCTTTTAATCGGTAAACCTGGCACAACTCCCATCGTAGACAACTCTTGTGCTGTAATCGTAAATGCTAATCGCCTTGCATTTGTTGCAGTAGTTAAGTGTGAAACCTGCTCTGTTTCAGAATTTATAGTAGTCGTAACCTCACCTACTATATCTAGGTTAATTCTTGAATACTCCGTATTGTAAGTGTCGTGAGGAGCTCCATTTTCAGGACTAAAAATTAAAGTGTCTGTTTCGAATTCTTGGTTGTTAATCTTGTAATAAGGATGGTTGTACATGGTTGAATCCAACTCACCTGTGTGATCAAACAAATAACTATAAGTTAGGTAATCCCACTCTCCACAAGCGTACCCTGCACCTCCAGCAGTCCCTTGATCGAAACACTTCAATTTATGATACATGAGCACCTTTCTGTACTCAACATCATTATCAGACTCGGGGAATTGGAACCACCTTCTACCTGGGCTATCGTAGTTTGTCTCTGGGTTATTTTGGGCTTCCCAGGTATAAGTTGAAACCCAAGTTGTATCCCCTTGAGCATGAAAACCACTATACTCTATATTTATAAAGGAGATAAGGAGTGCAGTAAACAACAATCTAAAACTCAGGGGATATTTCATTGCAATCTAAGTTGTGCGACCCGGGTAAAGTTCAAGAGCGGCTTTGAGACAAACAATAGCTCGCTCTAGGAGTGGTAAATCTAAAACATAGGCTATCCTAACTTCATTATACCCGGCTCCCTCTGTTGAGTAGAATCCTGAAGCAGGAGCCATCATAACCGTATCGCCATTTAGGTCAAATTTTTCTAGAATCCACTGACAGAATGTATCACTGTTGTCAATAGGGAGTTTACATACAGCATAAAAAGCACCACCTGGCATAGGACACATAGCACCTGGAATGTTATTGAGACCTTCTACTAAAACGTCTCTCCTTTTAACGTAACAAGAGCGAACATCCTCGAAATATGAAGCTGGAGCTTTGAGGGCCGCTTCTGAAGCTATCTGACCTAAAGTAGGAGGAGATAAACGAGCCATAGCAAACTTCATTATTGTCTCACGCAACGCAGCGTTCTTAGTTACTAAAGCTCCCACACGAGCGCCACACATGCTGAATCGCTTAGAAACAGAATCGATCATAATGGCATTCTGAGCTAGACCCTCAAGTTCTAAAACTGATTTAGGTTGGGATCCATCATAGCAAAACTCTCTGTATACCTCGTCTGATAAAATATACAAATCGTGTTTGAGAACAAGTTTAGCGAGTGCATCTAATGCTTCGGAATTATAAACCTTCCCTGTGGGGTTTCCCGGGTTACAAATTAATATAGCTTTCGTTTTAGATGTAATCTTTGCTTCAAAATCCTCAATTGGAGGGAGCGCAAAACCATCATCTATATAAGCCGTTACAGGAATAATGTTTACACCTACCATTTTAGCAAAACCATTGTAGTTGGCATAAAACGGTTCTGGAATAATAATCTCATCTCCCGGATCCATGCATGAAAGCAATCCGAAAATGAGAGCTTCAGAGCCGCCCGTTGTGACAATTAAATCATCCACCTCTACATTAATACTAGCATTCTTATAATATATAGAAAGTGCCTCTCTGTAAGACTCATAACCTTCGCTAGGGCTATATTCTATTACAGTTCTCGCATCATCCTTTAGAGCTCTTACAGCAACGTCTGGAGACGACACATCGGGTTGGCCAATATTCAAATGAATAACTCTTTTCCCTGCTTTTTTAGCAGCGTTAGCAAATGGCATCAACTTACGAATCGGACTGCTTGGCATAGCCAGACCTACATTTGAAATTTGCGGCATAGTCTCAAAAATTAATGGCGTAAAAATACACTTGTTTTTCCTTTTACAAACTCTTAAACATGATTTTATGCAAGCCAACATTCGGGACTTGGTATGCTTCTAATTCTTCACCATTAATTTGACATCCGAATTTAAAGCCCTGCATCTCATAAAAACCCCAAGCAACTTTCCTTGAATCACACCAAACAACATCAACACCGTCACCCTTCATCTCCTCAATTGCCTTTTGAATAATTAAAGCTCCAACTCCACCCCCTCTCATATTATCAAGCACGCCCATAGCTCTCAATCTGCGCACTTTTAAAGATCTAAAAAGCTGTGGAAATCGCTCGCATTTTTGATTAAACAACGAAGCGACTCCGACAACATCACCTTTGTAAAAGGCAGCTAAATGAATGGCACCTTTGCTATTATCTATATCAATAATAGCTTGTTTAGAATTTGCTAAATGAGGCCAAAGCACCTTATGCCTCACACATCTCAACACCTCGCTATCTACCCTTCTCACCTCCACCATCACTCCTCGAAAGCTTTATCCCAACTTCTTCTCTCACGCTTCGTAGGACGCCCTACACCGTTAGACTTATCCCTATTTGAAAGCCTTATCATTTCAAGTTTATCCAACTGATCTTGAGGAGTAATGTCTTTTGCATATTCTGAAACTAAAGCTGCACCTACACGACTTTTAGGAAATGATACAACTTTGAAAGAAAATGACACCGCCCCCTTTCTCACGACTACAACATCTCCAATATTTAAGATTTTTGAAGGCTTTAATTTATCACCATCTAAACTCACCTTTCCTTCTTTGCAATGTGTGGCTACTTTTGATCGGGTTTTCATCACCCTAATGGCCCATAAAAATTTATCAACTCGCATAATTACTTGTTTAAATTAGCCTAAATCCAAATCCAATCTTTTCCGCAAATCATCAAGACTTGGATTCTTTTTAACCATATCCATATACCTTTCTTTATCGGTCAAAAAAGTCTTAGGTTCATCATCACCATCTTCCGAAGGAATTATCTTAATAGATAATTCAATTAATGAATTCTTTACATTTTTTCGCAAAT
>DQKQ01000127.1 GCA_015660615.1 Flavobacteriales bacterium | reverse complement strand
TTGTGCTCTATGAAAAAATGCATATACAAGGTTGAGAGCAACAGCATTTTACTCATTAACTGCTCATACCATGTCTTTCGGTGACCAAGTTCGTGGGCTCCATTAATTCCAACACCACCACAGGCAAGTCCGTATGCTGTTGTCAGCCCTATTTTTTCATAAAGAGGTAGAGTTTCATCGCTGACTTGAAATAGAAAATAAATAAGGATTATACATTGGAGTGGGACCAATCCGTATATGATTAAGTCAAAAACAATATTGTTTTTTACTTTATCTTCCTCTTGAGGGTTTAAATTGTAAGTCGATCCTTTGGTAAATAATTCAATAAATGGAATCAGACCGAATATGAAGAAAAAAGCAAAAAATGACCAGATGTTCCCGGCCCACAAGGAAAACAAAATTACGAGTGGGGTTGTGTAAACAAAAAGATACTTGAGTTGAAGACGCCTCATAGACAAATGTAAAAGCTATTATTGAGAATCGTTAGACGGCACCGTACAACGGGCCCTTTCGCGCGAGGGCTTACATCTCTTTTGCTATAGCTCGGATTTCGTCTAAATAACTCTTTAATCCTTGTTCTGTAAATGTTTCATCTGTCAATCTTAGATAGAAGTTCTCTACAGTTAGGTTTAAAATCATTCTAGCGAGATGGGGTTTATCGTCTAAACCTATTGCTTTAGGCCAAAACTTTAAGAGAGCATCTTCTATAGGTTTATGTGCTTTTTCAAAACATAATTTATAACTTTCAATATGCCTATTGATTCTTAATTGGCGATTGAAAAAAGCGTCCTCTTTAAACTCATACAGCACCTCAAAAACATCTGGGACAAAATTTTCACAGAGCTTTACGCGATTAAAAATCTCAGTAGATTTTACTACATGAAAACACAACAATTCATCAATGAAAATGTCTAGATCTGCAAAACAGTGATAGAAAGATGATTTGCTTTTACCAACCTCTCTAGCTAGAACTTCTACTTTCAAGCCTTTAGGCCCTTCATTAGAAAAGATAGTATAGCCTACTTCAAGCCACGGGATTGTAATCTTAGAATCCATCGAAGACATTGTATGTGGCCAGGGCGGCTAAGTAGGCAAATATGGTATATCCGGCTGCTTGAGCAAGGGCCCAAGGCCAACTGTTAAGTTCGCGGCGAACGATTACAATTGTACTCATGCACTGCATTGCGAACATATAGAATACAATTAGTGATGCAGCAGAGGCGGTATTGAGTAAGGGTCGATTGGTCCCCGGGAGGACTTCATTAGCAAGTCGGTTCTTGAGTGCACGAATGCTTCCATCTCCACCCTCAGGAGTGGGGTATAGTGTGTGCATAGTTCCAACGAATACTTCTCGTGCAGCGAAAGAGCTGACGATAGCAATCCCCATTTTACCATCGTACCCGAGTGGTCGGACAATAGGTTCTATAGCATTTCCTATGCTACCAAGCCATGATTGCTCTAAGCGCTCTCCATGATCGAGAGCTTCACGTTCTTTCAGCGTACCTGGCCCGATAAATCCGAGTGACCAAAGGACGAGAGATATGATAAGAATAACTGATCCAGCTGCACGAAGAAAGATGGAGGCCTGACGGTATGATTGGCCTAATACAGCTTTAAGAGAAGGGAGTCTGTACGCCGGCCATTCTTCAGCCGCTTCATTTTGTACCTGAGGGTTTGGGATAGCCCTATGAATGATAAAAGCAAGAATTAATGCTGACAAAGCTCCTATTAAATAAAGAGCATATAGAAATAGACCTTGAAGGTTGAACCAGCCGAATATGATTTCATCTGGAACTGCAAAAGCAATTAAGAAAGCGTAAACTGGAAGCCTTGCCGAGCAAGTCATCATAGGAGTGACCAGGATAGTTAACAGGCGAGCACGTTTATCAGAAATGGTTCTTGCAGCCATAATAGCAGGTACGGCACAAGCGAGTCCGCCAACAAGCGAAATAGAGGACCTTCCAGTCAGCCCTAAGCGGCGAAAAAATCTATCTGAGAGATATCCGAGCCTAGCCATATATCCGGAATGTTCTAAAAAGGCAGTAAAGGCAAATAAAATGGCAATTTGTGGAACAAAAATTAAAATCCCCGACAATCCAGAAAGAAGCCCGTCAACAAGTAAACTCGTGTACCAAGCAGCAGGAAGTGTCTCAGAAATGATTGAGATAATCGAAGTAAATGCTCCATCTATTAAATCCATAGGATATGTTGCCCAACTATAAATAGCCTGAAACATTCCGAAAAAAAGTAAAGCTGCGATTAGGTTTCCCCAAATTGGGTGGGTTAATACTGAGTCGATTTTATGCCGGCGCTTCAAAGCATCACGCTGTTTTATTTCGCTTTCTTTAACGGGTTTACCTGCTTGACTAAGGAGATCCCTCACAATAAACATACGTTGCCCAGCTTCTTCGAGTTGTAATCCTGCAGGAGAAGCTGTGGATTGGCTCCTCGCTTTTTCCCAAGCGCGTTTTTCCTCTTCAGTAAGCCAACTCGGAGCGTGATTCATCCGAGCTAAGTGGCATAGATACCCTAACGTTCCGTAAGGCATCACAGCATTAAGAATTTTCAACGATTCTTCGATACTTTCTGGAACTTTTCTAAGTATGCTACAAACTGTAGGTTGATGCAGCAATGGAGAAAGCATATTTACCCAATTAGCGGGGTCGTCTTTAAGCGCTTGAATTTCACGAACAGGAATCCCAATCCCTTTTTCTAAAATTTCACAAAGTTGAGGATCCGCGGTCTCGTAATTCATTCTATTGAGCAGAAGAATACAAGGTGTTTCCAGCTCTCTAATTTGTAAAGCAAGAAATAGTTGGCCTTGAAGAGTAGACTTATCAGCGATAAGCAGAATCACATCGGGGTTCCATTTTCCGCCTGGGTTAATAAGAGCATCCTCTGTAACTCTACCATCATCTGTTTGGGCATGAAGATTATAAATGCCTGGAAGATCGACTAACTCCCAATTTTCAGATCCAGAGATAATGCCAGGAGCAGAACATGCTTCGACAGTAATGCCAGCTAAATTACCTACAGCAGAGCGTGCACCAGTGATTTTATTGAAAAGCGTAGATTTACCTGTATTGGGATTTCCAACAAGAGATATGATGGTTTTATCAGGCTTTTTCACAATTGCAAAATGACACTATTTACGAGTTCTGACAATACCCTTTAAAGGGTAATTATATAAGTTTTTATCTTGGGAATAGCCACAACTTAGGGTCTTGTGGCGATCTCTCGCTTCCGGCGACTTTCCACACTTCGAAATGTACAGATATTCCTTTTGGTCCAGACCAAACCACCCCAAGTATAGTCGCCCTATCAATAACATCTCCTTTCTTAACTTTGAGTCCTTCAAGGTTGCTATAAACAGTTCTATATCCACCATGCGTTACAATCACGGTTTCTCCAGCTCCAGGGAAATTGAATACACTGCTGACGGTACCGCCAAAGATTGAATAGACTTTAGCTCCTTTTTCAGTTGTAATATCTACACCATTACTTTCAACGATAATTCCTGCTATTGTTGGATGTTTATGTCTCCCGAAATTTTTTGTAACAACTCCTCGAGCGACGGGCCAAGGAAGATTGAGTTTGTTTTTCTCAAATTGTTCAGAGATGATTTTACCCTCAGGGGTAAGAGCGTATTCTCCAGCTGCGGAAGCTCTTTCTGCCGCTAACTCCGCTTCTATAATACGCTTAATTTCGTTGCTCAACCTCTTGTGTTCCTTTTCTTGGACTTTGAGTTTTTTGCGGAGTCTTTTCTCCTCTCGCTTAATCTCACTTAACAACTCAGCACGAGTATTTCTATCTTTATTTAGAGCATCACGCTCGTTTTCTTGGTCTTGAATGGCGTCTAGGATAGACACTTTCTCGTGTGTGAGTGATTCGCGAGAATTCGCGAGATCTTGCTGAGCGTTTAAGATATCTTCAGTTTGAGCTTTTCGAATTTCCGCATATGATTGAAGCATTTTATACCTAAGAGCTGCTTGACTGAAGTCTTCCGCAGCAAAGACAAACATGAGTGGATTTCTTGCAAGCTTCATCCTATAAGCCTGCTGAATCATAAT
>DQKQ01000148.1 GCA_015660615.1 Flavobacteriales bacterium | reverse complement strand
ATAATATAATTTAGGGATTCCTCCGCTGCCTTGTCCATCAATATCTACGCCCAATCCCTGACAGGCAGAACAAACTCTAATGCCGAAGCCGATCGGTTTTCCAGATATTTCTTGACCTCCTGCCCCCTCACATTTGGAACATATGTGGATTAAAAATATGCCCAAGTCTGGATTAAAACCAAGATTCTTGGCCAACTGAGTAAATGTATGGAAGTCGGGGACCTCTGATGGCAAAGTGCTCTTACGAGATTCAGATATACCTCCCAATAAGTTTACTACTGGTTGTGACCCTCTAACGAACTCTATAATTTGTAATGCTTTACCCACATCTTCCAACCCACTTTTTAAAAATAATCCAACTTCTGGATTAAAACTATTATATGCATCAATCCCTTTTTTGTAATCTCGATAAATTGAATGTTGTTGGGAAATGTAATTACTATAAAGATCAAAAAATGATCTCCAAAAATCCAGAGTGGTTGAAAATGATGGGAGTCCCTCGCTCGATCCCGGCAGATGATTATCAAGATAAACATTTTTGAAGTCTTTAAATCCCCACTCCCCCGTATCGCTGGCTTTCCATACTATTCTCACATTATGTGCTCTAAGTCTCATTCTTAATTGCCACGGCAATCCATCCCACAACTCTTCGCTTCTATATTGCCAATTCCCGCCTTGATGCTGCATCCAAAACAAAAGATTCAAAGGACCTATGTCCTGCCACATTTTATTATAAAAGGCAATATATTTTTGTGTGGATGTGGATTGATTCTTCATGTCCTCAACATATTCTTTAATTGGTCTACCTTTCCAATCCCGATATAAATCAGGATCCATATTCATTAATATTGTGGTTAAATTAGATTTAGTGATGGATTTCCACCATCGATCTGGATTAAATGGTGGTTTAAATGGTGGTTTATATTTAGTCAAAACAGATTCTTGCCCTGCTTCAACTTCGTCAATGTAATCAATATAAGTCTTAGTTAATTCTGCCAACTCATCATAGTCAAGATTTTGTTGAACCCAAAGAGCATAAGGAAGTAAATTACGACGATATTCATAATATTTTTTATTTCCAGTAATTTTAAGAGCCCTGCCCAATCCTGCAAATACTCTTTCTAAATCTGATATTGACCAATTGATAATCATGCTTTAGCCCCCGCAGGTGTATCCGACCCATCGTCTTTATAGAGTTCAAGGAAGGCCATCATTTCGGCTTCTTCTTTGGGAGTCAATTTGCCTTCATAATAGGCATTTTCTTTGTCCAAATAAACTTTAGTTAGTAGAGCATAGAGTCGTTGGCTCTGAAACCAGTTAATTGTGTTAGACATTATATCACCTCCACAAATAATCAGCGAATCGTTCAAAACCGTGGAACGGTTGGAATCCACGAGTAACTCCACCATATTGTAATTCCATTAATTTATATTCTTCTAATTGATTATCTCCCACAGGATGTTTCTTAACTTGGTTACCTAAATAATCACGAGTAATATTTTGAGTAAAATACAATTCATAATCTATCTCATTGGGAATAAGACGAGTTGGATATCCATAATCCATAGTATCATACCCCAACCCTTTATGGTCTAAAGAAGTCCAACCGGCATTAAACTCTTCTGCTTCTAATCGTTCTCCACGATTCTCTCGTTCTTTTCTCCATAGATAATCTTGACGAATAAATATAAGTTCGGTCAGATCTTCAGTAGTAATAATTTCTTTACCGGTGACGGGTTCTACCCAAATAACTTCTGCAGTGGTTGGCCTCACACGATAAATATGTGCAGTAGACAAATGTCCTGCATTTTTGCCGGGGCGTGATACCGCTACTAAGTCACCGGGTTCCCAATCACGACTTAATTGTTCATAGTTACCAATTTTGTTGTGGATAAACTGTTTAGCAATATTTAACTCTTCCATAGGAATAGTATATTGACTATGTGGGGTAACAGCACTTTTTAGTAATGCCATATTAATATCTCTGGCTTCACGTTCTTCACGGGCCTTATAATATGCATTAAGTATAACTGGATTACTTATTTGTCTTTGTGGTGCATCTATAAGTCCAGATATATCTGGACCGTTACGGGTAGCAAATGGAATATTCCCTTCAGCATAAAAATCTAAATGTGGTTCATAAGATGGATGAATATCTTCTTGATGAATAATTGGTGGCTCTCTGATTTTAAGATAATCTATAACATCATCAAATCGACGAATTAAAATTAAATCTTCATTGTTTTCATATGATTGTCCACCAGTATCCCAATTAATTCTAACTCGATCAAAATCAATATCTATAATAGTGCCAACAGCACCATGCTCTTCAATAGCAATTGAAGTTATTTTATCTCCAAGATTCCACTTCATAGAACTCGCCTGCCAATAAATATACCAGCAGTCAAGAATAATCCGCCCAACACAATTAGACCCCAATAGTCCTTGACACCATCATTGATTAGGTCGAGTGGGCTTCGACCAAGGGGGGCAAGTCCACCATCTCCACTATTACTTTCTGCTCTCCAATCTACTTCTACTGGGCGAACATTGATTACTTCATTAGAAGATTCGGGAACTGGGTGCACCTCAGGTGCAAAAGGTGAAGCCGCTAAATCAACCCCTAACTCGGCCAGAGTATACTGGGTTTGAGGGACTTTATTACGAAAAGCCGAAGATGGCATAAAGATTCCATCAGGAAGGATTAAACCCTGTTCACTATTTTCCTGTGAACCGACGTTCCCATCACGACGGACGTAACCATCAACCATGTTAGTAGGCATAATAATAAGTTACCTGTGCAACTATTTATACTTTAGGTTAAGGGGTATACCAATCAGTTGATGGATACTCTTTATAATTCTCTGGATTTGTAGCCCATTCCATAGCCGATGGGTATGGTGGATATACAGCATTGAGGATATCACCGTATGTTCTAATGTTTACATGTGGTGCCCATGGATTGTTAGCCTCAGGTGTAGGATAGTTATCAGGATTTGGAATAACCATTCCGGGATGAATAGTATTAGCAAATGTTCTGCCTTGCCCACTAATGTTCTGAGTAAACTGTGGCCAAATAATTGTTTCGGTATTAAACATATTTGGTCCACCCATTGGGACCTGTCCGGGTTGGTGAGGTGCTTGTGGGCCTTGTGCTCCAGATTTTTCGCCATTACTATAATGGGCCATTTGGCCACGGTGGTAATCTATAATTGGTTTGGCTTCTTCTTTAGCAGCACCTTGCTTAAGTTTTTGTTCCCAAACTTTCAACTGCCGAGCATGATAATCATAATCTGTTTCACTCGGCTTTTTGTTCTCATCTTTTTCTCTTTGCATTTGACGACTAAGACTTGGGTATTGATAGTCTGACTCTATCGCTTCCTGATATTCTTTATATGTTTGTCCATCAATTTTAGCATCTCCTGAATTATCTCTCCATGCACCACCATCATTCTCGATCCTTGAAATGGCGGATTCTACATCTGGATGCTGGCCATCAAAGGTCATCCCTTGAGGTCCATGGAAATATACTTGGTATTTATCATTACTCTTACTAATAGTATAAAACATATTAGTATTATTTTTTGAAAGTTTCCCTTCAGAATCTACATTTAATGTCGTCGCTACCCACTTAGCCCAAAAAGCATATCCGCCCATTTTGTGCCAATGTCTCGTCTTTTTGTTTCCCGATTCTGCATTTTTTTGCTGGAATGGGAAATTGAAACTTTCGGCACCCATGATATCTTCTGAACCTTGAACTTCAACTGGATTAATATGATCCACGGTATTGGAAGAACCATTCATATGTTCATTAATTTCTGAATTGAATAAAAATTGTTCTCGTTGTGGGTAATTAAACCAATCAGCCAAGTCAGTAATTTTCTGAGAGGCAGTAAGTTTAGTTTCTGCACTGGATTCTTCAACAGGGGCTTCAGTTTGGCCCATACCAAATAATCCTAAGAAAGAACTCCACATTCCGGACTCTTTGGGTGTGTCTGCACAATCTTTACAACCACACTTACATCCAGTATCAGATCCAACAGTCATCCTATTCACTCCCT
>DQKQ01000158.1 GCA_015660615.1 Flavobacteriales bacterium | reverse complement strand
TGATGCAACAAAATACAAGACCGACATCGCTGCCCTCATGAGCCAATTCCGCGAACCGTATGATGCACTAATGGCGACAGATGCTTTCAAAAAGAGTGGATGGGACTTTGACAAAGACTACGAGACACCTTGGGGGACTCCTTTTGGTAAGGCAAGATCACCGGTATTTGGCATCTTCGACAAAGTGGATGCGAAGTGGGTCGGAAACAAACATTTGCGCAGCCATGCCGACCTTATCTCTCGCCTGGAAGGGCTCTTTACTAAAGGCTTTGGGACCTATTCAGTTTGGAAAGGGTGGAACAAGCCAATCAAGGAGCTCGATTCTAAGGAGGGCACATGGGACTGGACATGGGACGGCTCCGACAAATTTGACAAACCTGAGCAGAATGATTCTTCCTTCTGGGCGAAGGCTGCAAAGGCGGCTTTTGATGCCTTCATGAGTTGATGGGATACTAAGAAAAATAATCGACAAACAGAACTAGCCCATCATGTAAATTTATAGAACCTCCTGGTATAATATACTAGGAGGTTTTTATGTGTGTTGGTGACATCGTTATGTTTATTGACGAAGGCAGATATGCTAAGTGGTTCTACGGAAAGCTTGGTATCGTTGAACAGTCTACTGAGCGAACTCGGAGCTGTCGAGTTCGATGGCTCAACCCAGTTAAATATTTTGATAGCTACACACCTATATCAGATTTTGGCTGGAAGTACTTTGAAGGATATCAAGATGAAAATCGGTGACATGGTAAAGCACAAGTGGGGAACACTCGCCGGTCATGGATTAGTTATCGAGTGGCTTACATCGTATGAGCCAAGAGCTCATATCTTGTGGAACTGCCATGGGAATGTAACGGTTCAAAACGCTGCTACAAAGTTTCTGGAGGTGATCAGTGAAGTCTAATTGCCTACTCGGTGCATTAGCTATAAGACGACGCTTCGGTGGAAAGCTTGACTGGAGACCTGGCTGGCATCGAGGTGGATTCGAGGGATTCTTGGGTAACCCGTGGGGACACTGGCGTGTCCGCCTGCCTGATAATACATTATTGAGCTATAGTACTTCTGACAAGGATCTACCAGCCTGGAAACAACTCTGGTTCGACGGATACATCAAGAGGATATGTGCAGCATGAAAGTAGGTGATTTTGTTATTGTATACGAGAAGAGAGCATGTGGCGGTATTTCCAACAGATCCACAGGTTTAGTCTTGGCTAAGGATGATAGTCAAATTAGAACACCTCGCTGGCTAGTTAGATGGACTCCCGCTGCTAACATTCCTGGCACAGAAATGAAGATGAAGGAATCACTTACATATGGACACGGCATTGTACCTATTTGTGAGTTAACTGATGAACAGCTTGAGCACGTAATTGGTGGAATGAGCACAGCAAAATTTTCTGAATGGCGCTGTAAGCTGCTCAATGAAGGATTATTAAAATGAATTTTCGGCTATCTTTTGATGTTATTGTTTGTTGGC
Source organism: Flavobacteriales bacterium (assembly GCA_015660615.1). Lineage (GTDB taxonomy): Bacteria > Bacteroidota > Bacteroidia > Flavobacteriales_D > Sanyastnellaceae > UBA974. The sequence goes on along the minus strand of DQKQ01000158.1, from coordinate 4,093 downwards.
TTTTTGACAGAGGCTATACTGTAAATGAATATACCGGCGCCGATGATAGTGTGTACTATGATTCAAAAGAAGTACTCATTAATTCAAGAAAGCATATTGAAAGTAGATTTTATACATTGCTCCATGAGTGCGGTCACATCCTTGTCAATGATAATAGAAGTAGAGTTTTTAAATTAAGCAGAGAGACACAGGCAACTTGGGGAATCAAGTCAGGCAGAAAAAGAAGAATTGCCGTCTTGAGTGAGGAAATAGAGGCATGGAAGAGGGGCGAACGACTTGCGCTGCGCCTCGGTCTTGAGATTAATGAAGAGAAATTTGATAAGGCCAGAACAGATGCACTTATGAGTTATGTTGAATGGGCATGCGATTAATTTATAAATCTATATTCTTTTAGTGTATAATTGTTCTATGAAGCCAAAAAACTATTTATTGCCTAGTATTTTTAATACTGTAGTAAAGCATACGCCTCTTATAGCAATAGACTTTGTTATAGTCAATAAGGGAAAGATACTGCTTGGAAAAAGAATAAATAGACCAGCAAAAGATTGCTTCTTTGTGCCGGGTGGAAGAATTTGTAAAGGTGAGAAAATTGATGAAGCCTTTACAAGGATATCAGAGACAGAGCTTGGTATAAAGCTAGATCGTAAAAATTGTAATCTACTTGGACTGTATGATCATATGTATGAGGATTCTGCAAACGATGAAAATATTTCAACACACTATGTTGTTTCTGCGTTTCACACAAGTGTAGATTACGAGAATCTTAATTTACAAAATCTGCAAACACAACATGCAAAAATTGTCATGCTTGATCTCGACTCAGCTCTTAGCTGCCCGGACGTACACGAAAATACAAAAGTTTATATTAGAAAATTACAGGAGTAGAATATGACAAATACAGACCCAGACTCAATAAAAATGAAGATCTTAAAAGAAAGACATCAACAGCTCGATGATGATGCTGATGAACTTTCTGCTAGATCATATCTTTCTCAAGTAGAGAGAGATAGACTTAAGATCTTAAAAGTTATGAGGCTTCGCTGCAAAGACGCAATGGATGCAATAAGGATGGATGAAGATTGTTTACTGGAAGCTTTTTAAGAGTTATACATGAAACAAGTACACTGGATATAGGTTCAATAGTATACTGTTTCGTTGATGAAGGTTGGCAATTTCGCCTTAGACCCCAGCACGACGTAATGGGTGTTAGAGAAGTTATATTTGAACATTGTGATAGATATAAGTTTGAGTTCTATAAGTAATGAAATCTGGGGATTTTGTTAAATTTGTTGGTAGCTTCTTTGTAGACAAAGGAGACGATCTTAGACATATTATGACAAGTCTGCCAAGAGAGGGTGTAGTTGTTGAAATACAGGATGAGTTTATAAAGATATTCTCTGAAAATGAATTTTGTATACTCATCTCAACACAAAAGAAGCTTTTTAAGATTAAGGTTATTAACAGCAGTCTATAGGGAATATTTATAATTCGATGCTAACAGAGATTTCTAAATTAGATGATAACCTATTTGGTCCGCTTGAAGCAGCAATTGAAGCATCAGGATTTTGGCTTGAAGATAACCACCCGGATGATATTGATGTAAATAGCGTTGATGGAAACTGGGTGCAACAGACACCAGCATCAGAGCACCTGGGCCAGGCAATTCAAGAATTCTTTGATGAGATAGGCTTTCCTGTTTCTATTGTTGTTAATTCTCTAGATCCAGTTGAGAATCCAAATGCTGTTATTGGAAAAGATCATCCCGTATACCCAAACGGTATTGTCATATCAGGCTATGCTGCTGTATCAAATCGAGGAAGGTTTGTTCTAAATCTTTCATTGGGATTGTTTGGAGATACATTTGATATAGGTGATATAGACCCAGTCTCGGTGGCAGCTAAGGCTGGCAGACTTGCTCGACACGAGCTTGTACATACTAGGCAACTAGAAAAAAGAAGACTGAATCAAAAAATATCAAGAAAATCGGCAGCAAAAAAGTATACTGAAGAAGGAGAGACTCCGGGAACAGAAGATAGAAAAAAGTATCTATCTGCAAAGATAGAAGTAGATGCTTATGCACATGAAATAGCTGAAGAGCTTCTATCAAAGCTTGGCCCAAATGATGCACTCGATATGCTTAGAGGCTACATTGATCCAGGTCCTTTAGATTTTTCTGACCAGATAAAAGAATATTTTATTGATTTTGCAGAAGAACCCTTTACACGTAGATTGAAAAAGAAAGTATATGCTTATATTATGGACCTAGTCAATAGAGGGATATACTAGTGGCAAGCCAAGCAATACAATACAATCTGATATGCTGAAGTGTCTTTAGAGACAAAGAGCAAGTATATCAAAGGGAAAACATTTAAGATAGTTCTAAGTACATTTGGAGCTGATTATGACTACTTTGTTTGGTTTTAAATATTTTTATACACTTTTGATTCCTAACATATAATTAGCAGAATTATGCTAGAGGAACAAATGAAAAACTTAATATCAGTTATTACTGTTCTATTTCTTATAGGAATGGTTGATAGTGTTGAAGATGGTATTGCAACAGTTGAACTTACGGATTCGAATTATAGAATTCAATATGCAGATATGCCCGTCGCTCTTTTTCCGTGCACTATAAGTGAAGGTGATTTTTTTCATTTTGCCTATATTGATGGTGTTACAGAAATAAGATGCGGTGAGCCCGAATAATAGAATAGGAGATGAAATGATTGGATTTTTTGGTGTTGTTGCTTGTGTATGCTTGTGGCTTACAGCTGGTGTAGCAATGATCTTAACTTTTGCTAATGATTAATTTATACAATCTTAAAGGAGGGGATAGAATGAAGTATCTCATTATGTTTATCTCACTTGGCTTTCTTGCTGGGTGTGATGACAAAGATGATGATGATACTGGTATTGATACTGCAGCCGTAGTAGATACCAGTGAATCAGAGTCTGAGTAAAGTATACCGCAGGGAGGCACGGGTTTACAGGTGTCTCATTTTTAATAACAATAAGAAGAAAAAGAAAATATGAATAAAGGTAAAGTTAAGTTTTTTAATACAGATAAAGGTTTTGGATTTATTTCTCAAAACGAAGGTGATGATCTTTTCTTTCACGTAACAGAACTTCAATCAGGAACTGCCAATAAGGGCGATTCTGTTGAGTATGATGTTGGTGAAGGTAGAAAAGGGCCATGCGCTGTCAATATTAGAGAATCATATAGCGCTTAGTGCGCACACCGCAGGGAGGCACGGGTTCATAGTGAGATAGGTGCCTCACACTCAAACACACACACAATGGAGAAAAAAATGAGTGAATCTAAGAGAAGCGGATATGCCATCCGCGCCGACCTACTCGGTATGGCAATTGGTATTTTAGAAGCGCGAAATGCGCGACAGTGGGATAATGAACACCTTAAGCCAGAGGGAACCCGTTCGCCGGTGAATCCTTACGCGACTGAGGATGTTCTTGTAGTGGCTGAAAAGCTTTACGATTTTGTTCAAAACCAAAATAAGTAAATAATTAGTAGTGCGCCTGCTTGAGTGTACGCGTTCAAGCAGGCGCCACCCGCAGGGAGGCACGGGGTGTACGACCTAGCGTAATCTGTCACGTATGTGGGATTACAAGGACCAGTGATAGGTGCCTCATTTTTTTATTAAGATAAGCCATTCTGGATCTACCAAGTCATCCACGAATCCTTGCCATAGTATCGAGAAAATAATTTTTTTTTCTTTGATGAGATCAGCGCTTCCAGGTTCTCCAAAGCTTTGAGACACAACCAAGCATATTCCAGCGCTTATTATGGGTTTCTCATCATTGCTTGATCTAATAAATACCAAGTCGCCAACTTTTATGTCTTTAGAGTTTTTCATCTTAAATTTTCTTAGTAAGTAATAAACAGTGACTTAAATTGGTTATAATCTTACGAAGGGCTGATTAACACCTGAGAGAAGAGTTGGATAATATTCAGTTAATTATTTTTGATCTTGACGGAGTATTAGTTGATGCTTGCGAATGGCATCGTCTTGCTTTAAATCAAGCTCTTTACGATATTTGTAACTATGAAATATCTTTAGATTCTCATCACGCTAAT